>JAHJFH010000120.1 GCA_018824925.1 Thermoplasmatota archaeon | reverse complement strand
CAAATGAAAAAACAAGGGAAAAACAGCAAAAATGTAATCAAAATCACCTGAGAAAACAGGTGATACAAGACGATGAATCGGGTAGAAAACGAAAAATGGAAAGTTGAGAGACTTATTCAAAGCCCTCTATAATATAAAAAAAAGGTTTTTTGAAATTCTCTGAATTTCTCAACTCACAATTTGTTGAACCATCTGATCAAATAGTTCCAACTCTTCAGAAGTACATCCTTTTGGAAAGGGATAAAACACATGTTCTTTACGATGAAGTCCTTTATGAAACACATATTCAATGGAGAGAAAACCATCAAGGGTGAGTTTCTTTTGCAACGACTCCACAATCGCTTGATTTAGACGTTGATATTGGTCTGGATTGGTATGATCATAATAATAATCATATTCTAGAAAAGCGATTTTTCCATTGTCAATAAAACTAATGAATCCCATCGCATTTTCAAGTTGGTATTTATCACCAACCTCCTTGACAATGTCATGTGCTTTTATTATTAAATCCTTTTTTGCTTTCATGTACCCACCGCGCACCATGAACATATGTTGACGCATCATGCGACTCGGCAGAATTCTAAATTCATGTAACCAAATAGGATCCGTCATTTCTGGTTTAGCATATACGGTGGTGAAAAAATCTCGAAGATCAGCATCAAAAACCTGTGCAATCTGTTCTGGAGATGCTTTCAAAGCGTTTTTAATATGATTTTTCATTGGCCCTGAAAAAACAGTTTTTAAAGGATTTTCTTCCTCGGCAATCATTTTTAATAACTCACTATCTTTTAATGCAGCAAATGAAGGAGACCCAAGAACAAACGTTTTCATCATATCAGCAGGAATCGTAACCTCTGCATGCTGCTCAATATATTTCTTATCATGACTATCACAAATAACATCAACGATATAGTTCAAATGCAAATAATTGCGCATAATGTATTCAAAATCACGAGCGATTTTATCTGTTGGACAAATAAAATCAGAAAAATATTTACTCGATAGAACTGCTAAAGAAATGCCTTTATTTCGGTGTGCTAGATTATGGGCAAATTCAACAGCATCATCAAAATGTTCAAAAGGAATAAAAACAGCCTCTTCATCATCAAAAACCGGATGTAGTTTTATTGTCATCTCTGTAACGATATGCTGAGGAGTGAGAGTCAGGCTTGCTATACCATGATCCGCAGCATAGAGATTTTCAATGTTTTTATCACTTTGATGAATAATATCTCCTTCACGAGTAACTAACTCAACATCAATGAAATTATCAGCCCCCCAACCATAGGCATTTCCCCAGGTAGATATAATACCAAAGGTTTTAACATTGACACAGATATTTGCTTCAGCTTCACCCACCATCGCTCGCATCTTATATTTTTTTGCTGCTTTTTGCAACTCAAATGCTGAAACACCAGGACCTACTCGAGCGGTCCAGGTATCTGGGTCAATGGAAATTGTTTTCATGCGGTTAAGATCAAGGATAATCCCCTTCTGTAAACCTATAGAATTCGCTAAAAGCGTCCGTAGTGCGACTGAAAGGAAGGTTCCATTTCCGCGTGGAAGAAAGGGAATCTGATGTTTATTTGCCACCTTGATGATCTGGGCAATTTCTTCTGTAGAATTAGGCATAACTACATAGGTTTGTGGGCGAATATTTGATGAAAGAATGGTTTTTTGATAGGCTGTGAGTATGACAGGGTCATTGGTTGCCCATTTAGTTCCAACAATGGTTTGCAGTTCTTTAAGTAGTGGCTCTGATGCAACTGTTTGTATATCATTTTTATTAAGATTCTTAACATACTCCTTAAGTGCCTTTTGTACTATTGTTGGTCGAAGATTTGTTATGAAATGGCATTGATGGTCGCAAATACCACAGAGGGTACAGCTTTCAACGATATCAACAAGTTTTTTTGTGGGTTGAATCCTTTTTTCATGAAGAGCTTTAATGATTTCCATCCGACCCTCTGGCCAATAGGCAACATAACCATGCTGTTTTCCAGCAGGACATAAACCAGTTCCAAGGAAATCGATTTTACACATGCCACAATGTGTTGCTTTTACAGCTGTATCAATACCATCAGCTAATGACATATTATTATTCCTCATTTTATTATCTCAAATGAATTTTTGTAGGCGGTATCATATTGTCTTATAAAACCTTTTTCTGGAGAAAATATAGGAATCAAATCTTATAAATAATATATCTTTATATAGCGATTATTCCTATGAATAATAAAGCTGAAATCTTTTGTACTTTTGATTTGAATGCATCCTGTACTTCATGTATAAATCATAATAAAATTTTTTGTAAACCTGATACTAATAAAGTCGTTGTTTCCCATCTCCTTGAGTTTTCCTATTTAACTATGGCAGTTTTTGGGGTAATGGTCACTAGTTGGATCTTACAATTTTGGTTGCCAACCATTTTTTTTATCATATTTATCCCAATATTTTTTATCGTATTTCAAGCACGTATTACCTGCAGTCATTGTCCCTATTACGCAGAATCACGGCGAATACTTCATTGCACAGAAAATCATTTTACACCTAAACTTTGGCGGTATCATCCTGAGCCGATAACTCGATGGGAGCAAATTGGAACCATTCTCTGTTTTACATTTCTTGGTGCATATCCTTTATTCGTTGAACTATATGGTATTTTGACTCTATGGAAAATATCACCGACTGTTATCGCACTTCTTGGAGCTCTAGGTATTTTTTTAGGTACCATATTGACACTTACGATTTTTTATCTAACGTTTTTTATGTTATATTGTCCACATTGCATCAATTTCTCTTGTGTTTTTAATAAAGTACCTCAGAAATATGTTGATGAGTATCTTCGTCGTAATCCTATTATACAGCAAGCCTGGAAAAATCATACGAAGAAAAAAACATAAAATATGTCGGGGGCGGGATCTGAACCCGCGACCTCCTGATGTCTTAGCGCACTGTAATTCTGTAACGAACCTTTACAGCTAGGCTTATGAGTCAGGCGCTCTGACCAGGCTGAGCCACCCCGACAAATTGGCATGCTGAATACCAGAGGTTCCTATAAAAATTTTCTGAAAAACCATTCTACCAATTTTCTATCTCCAATTTTTGTTTTCCTCTAAGAAAAATACTAGTAATTTTATTCTGCTGCAGTCGTCTTCGGAGTACCTTATCATTGGTAACGACATAGGCATGTGTTTCTTTAGCCAATGCTAATAACGCATCATCCCCTAAAATGTCATCAGTACCAAGAATATCATAGCGGTTAATGAGTTTCAATGCAGCCGTTGCTGCTTGTTTCCGCCTTCCCAAACCCTTCAAAGAAAGTATCTGTAATTCTTGTTGTACAGCTCGTGGAATAATAATAGTATATGCACCGATAAGACGAGTAAGTTCACCTTCAACATCGATAGCGTACTCAAACATCATTAAAACAGCATTAGTATCAAGAATCACTCGTTGATGTATTGTATCTCCCCATAGCCAATAAGATGCCATTTACCTTCTATGCGTCGACTTACTGCGATACGTTGTCCTTCCTCTGCACACACTGATAATTTCAGGGTAACACGTATTCTATCCTCGCGAAGTTCTGTGATAATACCAACCGTGGTTGCCGTCCCCACTGTTAACATCAACGGTTCATTGGTTTTTAATGGCTCAACATTTTTTTCATCAACTGTTCCAACCACGCGTTTCAATAAATGAATGCGCAGATCAAATGTTTCTAACATTGGTGGGAGTTCACCCGGTTTTCCCACAATTTTTCCAGAAAAGGAATCAGATTTAACTATTGACGGATCAAGATCGGTCCCAATAGCTAAAAGACCACCAGGTGTGGCATCATCAGTTGACATGCCTCCAGTAAAAAATGAACGTGCAGTAGTTAAAATCGGTTCACTCTTGGATTTTCCCTCAACTTCAATCTTTCGACCAGGAGATATTTCAATTGCTTCTCCTTTTTTGAGTCTACCACGCATCAAGGAACCACCGACAACACCTCCCTTTAACTCTTTCGGGGGGGCACCAGGGCGATTCACATCAAAACTACGAGCGATGTACATCAGTGGTGGTTTCGTCATATCATGCTCTCTTGTTGGAATACATTCCTGCATCGTTTTTATCAACACATCGATATTGACATCATGATGCGCACTCACAGGAATTACAGGAGCATTTTCTGCACAGGTTCCTTTAACAAATACTTTGATTTGCTCATAATTTTTCATAGCATCTTTGTCTGAGACAAGATCAATTTTGTTTTGAACAATGATAATATTTTGAGTCCCTGATATTTCAAGGGCCATGAGATGTTCACGGGTTTGTGGTTGGGGACATTTTTCATTAGCAGCAATGACCAGGACAGCGCCATCCATAATTGCTGCACCAGAAAGCATCGTTGCCATAAGGGTTTCATGACCCGGCGCATCAACAAACGAGACAACGCGAAGTAATTCACAGGGGCCACCACAGGTCGTACAGGTCTTATCTGTTGTATAACAGGTTGGGTCCTCACAATTTGTACATTTATAAAATGCAGCATCCGCATATCCCAATCTGATGGATATACCACGTTTTAACTCCTCAGAATGTTCATCAGTCCATTTCCCAGTCAACCGCTGAGTAAGAGTGGTTTTTCCATGATCGACATGACCAATCATGCCGATATTAACCTCAGGTGGTCGTTCAAACCCCATCGTCTTAAGCCTCTGCTTTTTCTTCTTTCTTTTCGTCCTTTTTCTCTGTTTTAAGCAGATCCGCAATTGGTTTACTACTATGCTTTGTAACCATCATATTAATTTGAACAACATCCTGATTAATAGTGCCACCACGCACCGATTTTTTCTTCCGTTTGCCAGCCTCAGTAGGATGATATCCAATACTTTTGCTAAGTAATAAACTTCGACGAATTGTTCCGGGTAGATCACGACGCATGGGGAATCCGTTTTTATCTGTTCCTCCAGTTATCTGTAATTTATAACCAGGCAATGACACAAAGATACCATCTACCTCATCACCAATTTTTTTTCCAATTAAGGAATTAGCATGATGTCCTGAAACCTGAATATTATGAGATTTTCCGGTTTTTGTATCGTTTACTACAACCTTAAATTCAACCATAGTGGTGTCTCCTATTAACTAATCATTATCTCGATGTACCAGGAAGCTATGTCTTGGTTATTGTAACAAGTGGATAGGTGCTCATTTTAT
>JAHJFH010000119.1 GCA_018824925.1 Thermoplasmatota archaeon | reverse complement strand
CAATTTGTATGCCGGGACGAGATTTAATTATGATTTTACGAATAAAAATAATCTGGTTTTCTCTTAAGGTCGATAGAGAGAGTGCCTAACTATAAACAAATTCTATATTGATACAATATGAGTATTTGAAGGAGAATGGATACAAACAACCTCTCTTATGCAATCCTTCTATGTCAATACATTTCATGTTTAAAGATGTATCACATTTTCTACAGAAATAAATGAATTGAATGATGCAAGTACCAACTTGGGATTAATGCGACGAAACACTTGATTTGCATAAATAAAAGATTTACCAACCACATCCCATTTAATGAACTTTTGATTCATAATATATGGATATTTTCCTGGCATTCCAGAGGCAATAAGTCTTCCTGCATCATCACCACTGATCAATGCTCGATAAATACCCTGACCGGTGTAGGGAAATGTACCAACCCCGGCATCACCCACAAATAAAATATTATGATATTTTAAGGGACGTTGAATCCCAATGGGAATCAATCCTCCTGAGACATATGAAACTGTACCTGAAATATTTTCTTTCTGTTTAAATTCTTCAATCATAGTTTTTAGATTATAATCCCTGTAGGAAAGAAATCCAAAACCAACATTTACCTCTTTAAATCGGGGATCACGCGGAAACACCCAAAAATACCCAAATTTCTCACAGTACATGATCTTAATTTTGTTTGATTTGTATGCATTACAATCTCGAAGGGTTTGTTGATAGGAGACTCCTTTGATACCATGGTTTAATCCTAGTTGACGTTTCACACTACTTGGGCATCCTGATGCATCAATAATATAATCTCCATCAAGGTCCTTGATGTCAGTGATTCGATCTTTGGTTTGAATTATTACCCCCCGATCCTCTGCTTTTTTTCCTAGATGAGCAATAAATGCTTGTCGGTTTAGTATGCATGATTCTTGAGGATCTCGAGCTATGTCATATCGTTTCGGTCCAATATGAATTTCAACGTCGGTTATTCGATTGAAAATACAGTGATCGGGTATGTGCCATTTTTTCCATTCGTTTTCCATTGAATGTGCTTCTCCGCATCGTCTTCCTTCATGATTATATCCAAGCGTTCCATATTTTTCATGAACTATTACTGTCAAATCTTTATTTTGAGTTTTTGCTGCGATAGAGGCACTTAATCCACTTAAGCCGCCACCAATAACATCGATTTTTATTTTGATCACCCGTTAGGCGAAATTATTACGAAAAGTCATTTTATGTATTGTTATGCATAAACTATATTTATTACATTTTATGTATAGTATCTTTATAAATAACTAAAAATATTTACGGGAGGCAAGATATATTATGAAAAAAAAATCGTATATAAAAATGCTGGTGATCGGATGTATTCTCATCCTGCTTGGAACATGTACAATACCCATAGCAACATCCAATATACAGAAACAAAATGCCGTTAAAATAAATATATATGATTCAACAAACAGCAAAATTACTAAAACTGAACGCTATCTCTCAGCTGATCAGGCTCAACAAATCATTACGGCATTTCTAAACACAGAGATGACACAAGATTTGTTCTACACACAAATTCAGGAGAAACTAAAAATTTTACAAGATAATCAACTCATCTCAGAAACGAAGGCAACCACATTAACAAAAATCTTTACCACACATCAAAACTTATTACAAAGACGAACTATTCCTTCTAACCCAGCAGCATACTTTGATGTAGCAAATCTCATCAATCTCGTCATCTTCGGGTTAAGGGGTGAAAAAGATAGAGGAATTGTTGATATTAATTTAGTTCAATTTCCCTTCTTTAATGGCACCATTGCTGCTCAATTTTCACTAGCGAGTAAGTTCACAGGAAATGGCACTGTCTTTTCTCTGGGTCTTCTTGGTTTCAAATATAGCTACGGTCAAAATCAAACACAATATCCTACCTTCCCACACTTCCCAAGTATCTCTGGTGGCGTAATTGGGTTTACTGGGATACTAATTGATGTAGAATCTGCTCAACCAGGAACGCCAGGCCATTATGTTGTTGGTGTAGGCTTATCCTTTGTTACAGCCTGGGATCGAGTATAAGATACCTTTGTTGAAGGATAGCATTATTCTAGGGTAATCCTTCACTTCCCCTTTTTTCTTTTTTTATTATTCTCCCTCAGCGTGTAATTTGGATAATATATACTGTATTTCATAATCTGTGTTATTTTACGCATATGAATGTTTCCGATTGACTATAGAATAAATAAGGATTTACATTTTTTATACAATTTTATATAAAGAGATTGGTGTTTTATTTATTGACAAAAGGAGATTTTGAAATGCCGGTATGTCAATATTGTCACAAAAATTTTAGAAGTATAAATGGTTTAGATAAACATCTTAAAGAAGCTCATAATGCAAAGCCTAAAAAACAACATTGAATGATAATAGTATGGCCCATTGTAATTCGATTTGTTGATATAAGATAAAATGGTGTACGTTTTATCATAACTAAATATACTTAAAATAAAAGGGGGGTGAAAAAAATGATAGGGAGGATTTTATTGGGGATAGGATTATGTGTACTGATGGTGCTTCTGGTTCTCGTTAGTGGATGCCTAGGTGGTGGTGAAGTGAAGGTAAGAGAGTATATTTTTATGGGTTTAGAAAAACTGAATGCAAATGATGAATTAAATATTGTGAACTTAACTGTACAAGGGCTCAACCTTGAACCAAGGTTGAATACCTTTAACTTCGCATTGAAAAATGGTTATGGGGAAGTGATATGGTCGGGGAATGCTGTAAACTATACTGAAATACCTGATTCTACTGGTGTGTACTACATCGATGTTGATCAAAATAATAAAATCGATGTGGGGGACACTTTCTGTGTGAAAGCACCGGAAGATGGTTTTTTTATTCTGAATTGGACCGAAGATGGAATAAATCCTGGTCAATTTGAATCAGACTTTTAGGTCCTAATTCCTCTTTCGTTTCCAAAATAAGGCTACTGATAATGCAATTAATACCAAAATTACTTCAAATCCTGGTGTTCCACCACTAGACCCTCCTAGGTTCTTTGTTGTAAATGAGAATTTAACAGTCTGGGGATATCCTTCAGCTGGATCGCTGGTGATTGTCTTGCAGGTAATTTTGAAATCATCTTTTCCGTCACCATTCGCATCAATGTTCTCTGAATCTCCTTCAGATATGGTGAAAGACTGTATACCTCCCCAATCGACGAAGAACGTTACAGTGGTGTCAGTAACGGATTCAACTACAACAGTATAAGTTTCACCTGCAAGATTAAAGTATACTCCCTCACCAACATAGATGATATGAATGTTTTCAAATTCCCCTACGATTATCTCGGTAATTAGTGGGGAATCACCTTGAGGCGTTGCAGGTAGGATTTGTGTTTTTTCACTTTCGCCCTCTGCATTCAATGCTGATACGGCATAATAGTATGTCTGGCCATTTTGGAGGCCGGTATCTGTATAGGTCATGTCTGTGACATCTTCCACAATACCTAGTCCATCTTCCATGATGCCTCGATAAATCCTGTATCCTGTAATATCTGATCCTCCATCGTCTTCAGGTTCGCTCCAGGCAAGGGTAACCATTCCATCACGTCCGGTTGTATTAAAGCCTATTGGTATTCCTGGAACTTCAGCTGCTATTGTCGGAACTAACATTACTGACAGCATGAAGGCTGCCATTATCATCATTATTATAATCCTCATACTTGTTTCTCTCAAATCATATCACCAAGATTTTCATTATTTAGTTTGTATATATAATGATTGGAATTATAAAAAGACTGGTTTATTTATGAAATTACTATCTTCTGTTTTTTATTTATATCAAGTTTCATTGGTACATCTAATTCTGCCTTTACATACCAGTCTATTCTTGAACTAAGTCCACTGAGCATCTTTAGAGCACCTGCGGCTTTACCGACATTTCCTTCCAAGGTGGGATTATTCTGATGAATATTTTCGGGTATTTTAATTTCAAAGGAGTATTCGCCGGTTTGGTATTCTTTTTCACCATCCAATGGTATTTTAAAATCATAAACAGTGGAATGTTGTGATTGACTGCTATGGTCTTTTCCGCCCTTCATCATCATAGGTCCTAAGGCCATGCTTGATTGTTTATCTATTCTTTTTCCAATCAATCCGATTTCTAATTTTCTTGCCCTGACAGGTTTTTTAAGATTTAATTGCGCTTTCCCAGTAATTTTATCTCCCGCTTTGTAATCATATTTATCTAATATCAACAGTATTTGTTCTTTTCCAAATAGTCCCATTGTTTTCACATCATTTCTTTATCTTGTACCGCATATTGTTGTCGATATTTATTACATTGTGGGTTGTTTATTAGGTAATATTCTCATTAATTTCTTGGAAAATAAGGACTTTTAAATAAATATTTCTTCTAAGCATCCCCATATTAATTTGCAGGTAATACTATTGTTATTTTAACGATGTACTGGTTTTGAGGGGGAAATTAAAAAAAATGAATAGGGGGCAGAGCTGAATACAGCTCCTGCATTTTTATGTAGTTATTTCCTGCGTCTGAACATACTAATCCCACTAAAGGCCACGAGACCGGCTACTAACAAGGTCCATAGTTCAAATCCAGGTGTTCCACTCCCGGGCCCGAAGGAGCCCGTTTTTAAGGAGAATTCAACAGTCTGGGGATATCCTTCATCAGGCTCGCTGGTAATTGTTACGCAGGTGATTTTGAAATCATCGGTGCCATCACCATCAACATCAACATTCTCTGTATCCCCCTCGGACATGGTGAAAGATTGTGGGTCAGAAGTAATGGTGAAAGTTACATTGGTGCCCGTAATAGAATCGACTATCAAACTATGGCTTTCACCCCCGATGTCGAGATAAACACCTTCACCGACATAGATTATTACATAGGTAGTGTAATCAGCCACTATTACCGTTGGCATGTATAATTCCTCATCTTCAGGTGTTGCTGGTAGAACTTCAGTTTTTTCACCTTCACCCTCTGCATTTAATGCCGAAACTGCGTAGTAATATGTCTGGCCATTTTGGAGGCCGGTATCTGTATAGGTCATGTCTGTGACATCCTCTACAATACCCATTCCATCTTCTAGGAGGCCACGGTAGATTCTGTAGCCGGTAATATTTGATCCGCCATTTTCTGCAGGTTCGTTCCAGGAAAGGGTCACAGTTTCATCACCTGAAATTACATGAAAGCCTTGTGGAATACCTGGAACTTCGGCTGCTAGGGTGGGAGTGGGTATTATTGATAGCACGAAGGCTGCTAGTATAATGGTAATTATAAATCTTGTAATTATTTTTTTCACATCTATAACCAAGCTAGCCATTATTGGACTAGTATAAATAATGATGTGATGTGAAAGGGGGTTTATTGTCTGTCGTTGAATTATTCTTTAATAGAAAGAAAAATAGTGTAGGGGGATGATTTTATTATCTAGTTTTTACTGGGGGATAGACTATATTCTGTAATGAATACAAAATGTATATGATTAAGTAAAAATTTTATTCGTATTTTATGAGATAGTTCGTGCTATGTGGTGGTTTCTTTTGGTATTATCTTGTTTTGGTGTTTTTATTCTGTTCTAAAAAGGTGGTGATTTCTTGGATGTCTGGTAGCTGAGAGATAGGATATATTTTCATAAAAAGGATGTTTTGGTGTTCATCAATAATAATGTTTGCGCGTTCTGATGTCCCTGCGTTTTTGCGGAATATCTCATAGTGTTGGGCGACAGCTCCGTGTGGCCAGAAGTCGGAAAGTAGTCGTGTAGTATGGATGTTTAGGTGGTGTGCCCATGCTTTTTTTGAGGGTACTGAATCGACGCTGATTCCCACAGCGATGGTGTTGGTGACATCAAACTTTTTTTGGTTTGTTTCTAAGGATTGCATCTGTTGGGCACAGACATTGGTCCATGCTAGTGGATGAAAGGATAATACTATTTTTTTTCCTTTGAATTCAGAGAGGGTGAATGGTTTCTCTTTTTGATCATAGAGGGTAAAATCTATTGATTTACTTCCTACATGTAGGGTCTTTTTTGTGTCCATAGTGAAAATCGTTCTCCTTTATTGGTGGTTAGTGGATTGTGGAATGGATTTTTTTTAATCTATCTTTTTACTGGGTTCTTTACGAAGATATCTGGTACATGTGTGGTGAGGAGGCATCCTTGTTTGTTGTTTTTGGTTTAAAAGTAGTCATATACTTTGGATGGGTTGGGGTTGTCGATACCGCCTTGTTGCATCGGAAGGATGACAGTGATGATTTTTGCCTCAGAGATATATGGCCCGAATTCTTTCATGAAGCCATCGACAAATCGTTTGATAT
>JAHJFH010000118.1 GCA_018824925.1 Thermoplasmatota archaeon | reverse complement strand
CGAATTATCCACCCATTTTTCAAAATATCAATGATACTTGACAAGTTCCATAAAAAGGCAGAAAAAATAATTATCTACAAACTTGAACCTGAAAACTTTTAAAACAGGAACAGATGTCCTACTCATAATATTGGGCCAGTGGTCTAGTGGTTATGACGTCGCGCTTACAACGCGGAGATCGCCTGTTCAATTCCGGCCTAGCCCATTATCTACTACCCCATTTTTTGATAGCATAGCATGTTTCTGTCAAGTCTTTAGTTAAATCGTTGCACTTATAAATCTAAAATACTATTCAACATTGGGAAGGTTGAGATGGCCGTAAGAGAGATTGAGAAAAGTGGGGAGATCGAGGAATTTTTCTCCCAACTCTGGTTTGATATGTGGAAAGTATTGTAAAACAAACCAGATCTAAAAACACACATATAAAAAATTCGAGATATCCACTTTACTGTTATTACTCATCGATTTTCTGATGAACACTACAGACCATGGCTAATGAAGTATTTAGTTTATTATCAAGTTGATCTAAACGGGTAACAATCTGTTCATCAGAAATTTCCACCGGACGTCGAAGTAATAATCCATCGGAATCCTGATGAAACAACTCAGAAATAACACTACATTCCTTTGGATTTAAGGCTCTACTCCGAATCTCCTCTGTAGCCTGTTCCCAATACTCGATAAAGCGTTTTGCCTCATCCAACCAGGAATGTTGTTCTAAATGCGGTGTATTCATACCAATCAACTAATTACTATAATCATACCTCATAAATATAAATTTCGTATGAAACCCATATAAAACCGAGATACTTGACACCCCAATAAAATTAAAGTATGCCCTATCCTTTCCAAGATTTGAAGAGTTGATAATTATGACACTTGGAGCAGATATTGCCCATTTTATTCACCAACAACTGAGAAATATCGGAATAAATATCGATTATTTATTCAGTGAATTACTAGTCTCAATTCTGATTTTCATATTTTTCATATTCATCGGCTGGATTGTTTATACCGTATTTGAACAGTATCTCGTTGGCTTTGCCCATAAAACAAAAACAAAACTTGATGATGAAATACTAAAAAACATCAAAAAACCCATTTACGCCTTCGTGTTTATTTTTGGCGCTCGATATGCAGTTGAGTTTCTCTCATTTCTACAAGAAAATACCGACATGATTAACATCATGTTTTATTTCGCCGAAGTATTTCTCGTAACATTCATTATAACCCGAGTCATCAACGTTCTTCTGGCATGGTATGCAGAAAAACGCAAAACCGAACAAATGAGTGAACATTTCATCTATGTTCTCAGAAAAATCATCAACGGACTTGTTGTTCTTTTCTCCTTTCTCTTTATTCTTTGGATCTTTAACATCGATCTTTCAGGCGCCGTTGTTGGTCTAGGAGTCGGTGGTATTATTATCGGGTTTGCCTTACAAAGTGTATTAATCGATTTCTTCAGCGCATTTTCCATCTATTTCGACCGACCCTTCGAAATCGGTGATTTTATCGTGATAGGAGATTATTCTGGAACAGTTACAAAAATTACTATGAAATCGACACGTATTAAGCTGCTCCAGGGTGAAGAACTAGTGATTTCCAATAAAGATCTCACCTCTAGTAGTGTCAGAAATTTTAAGAAAATGCGTCGACGTCGTATCTCATTCTCTTTTGGAGTTACCTATGATACAGATACTGAGAAACTTAAGAAAATTCCGGAAATCATCAAAAAAATTATTGATCCAAAAAAACTTAAAGACATCGACAGCCTAGATCGTGTTCATTTCAGCGAATTTGGCGACTTCAGCCTCAAATTTGATATCGTGTATTACATGCGTGTCCAAGATTACACGCGATACAAAGACACCCAGCAACTCATTAATTTCGCGATTCGCGAAGAATTTGAAAAAGAAGGAATTCAAATGGCATTTCCCACCCAAACTGTCTACCTTGCGAAAAATGCAACCTAAAAATGAATCATATCATCTATACTAATAAAATTATTTAAACTATACAATACCAACGAATCATCAATTCGCCGAAACACATAATTTGCATAAATAAACATCTTGCCTAACATATCCCATTTTATAAACATCTTATTTATCATATGGGGGTATTGATGGGCGTTTCCTGATGCTATGAGTTTACCAGCAGTATCACCACTTAGTAATGCTCGATATATCCCCTGCCCAGAAAACGGAAAGGCACCAACCCCTGCATCACCAACAAAAAGGATATTACGATGTTTAAATGGTCGTTGAAGACCAAGAGGGATTAAACCACCAACAACATATTCAACAGAACCAGTGATGTTTCTCTGTGATTTATATTCCTCAAGCATCTGCTTAATATTATACCCAAAATCTCCGATGAAACCAATCCCTAAATTAACCTCTTTTTTTAAAGGATCTCGAGGAAAAACCCAAAAATACCCAAATTTTTCCGAATATTGAATCTGCACCAAGTCAGAAACAAACACATTACAATCAGTGATACTCTGTTGATAGGTCACTCCTTTAAAACCATGATCAATACCTAACTCTCGTTTTATCGTACTTGGACAACCCGATGCATCAACAATATACTCACAAGATAATTCTGTATTAGAAAAAATTTTATCATGTGTTTGAATCTGTACACCTACTTGCTCAGCCTGATTACCAAGATACGCAATAAACGCCTGCCGATTTAATATACAAGAGGTACCTGGTTTCCGAGTTACAGAATAATGCTTCGAACCGATATCCACCTCAGCTTTTGCAATCCAATTATACACACAACTCTCAGGAGGCATCCATCGACTCCATTCCCTCTCAACAGAATGCGCCTCACCGCATCGCCGCCCCTCATGATTATAACCAATCCGTGCATATTTTTCATGAACAATAACATCAATATTCTTTGAATATGATCGCAACGCAATAGCTGCGCTTAGGCCACTAATACTGCCGCCAACTATATCAACTTGAATGATCTCACCAATTTAGCAAATAGCCGATTATTTTGTAACAATATATACTGTTATTGTTTATATTTTTTTAATATAACAACCAAGAAAAAAAACGTCACCACAGCGAAAAAGAATCAGGATATAAATCGAACAGTAATAGAAGCATCAAGCTCAATCACTGCTCCTTCAGAACGCTTCCCAATACTACAATTAACAACCACGGTTTCATTAACAGTCATATACCCTGGGTCCTCATGAATATGACCAGATAATACCAACCGCGGATGCGTCATATCAATCAACTCTCGCAAAGATTTACTTCCTGCATGATGTCCAATAAACACCCGATCACAAGTACGATATGGGGGTACATGAGTCACCAAAACCGTGATGCCATCAACGCAATCCTTGACTTTCTGCATCCTGGAACCAACCATAATCGAATGGTCAATGCGAATCGCAGCAGCATCACCACCCATACCCACAAAAGTAACACCCCGTTTTTTTATCAGTTTCCCATGCAAATTCACAGCTGTGCTTCTCTCAATCGCCTGAGGCGTATCCACAGGATCACAATTACCATGTACTGCCAATGTTCCAACAGGCAACTGATTTAAAAATTGTGTCGCAACCTCCGAAGGACCAAACTGGGTGATATCCCCACACACCACCACCATATCAGGTTTACAGTCTACGATCTGCTGTACAACCAAATTTAAACGATATTGAGAACCATGAATATCGGCCACAGCATAAATACGCATATTCACCTACCTATCGGAATAAAAAACCCCTACAAAACCTTGTTGCCTAAAATAAATAAAAAAAAAGAATGAAGAAGAATTACAAGCGTGGTCGAATCTTAAAATCCAATTCATTTTCAGGGAACTCATTATTGAAAAAAATCTCAGAGAGTTTTTCAATAAATTCCTTGCTAAACTCCAACATTCGCAAATCCCTTCCTAAACCAATCCTCAGCCCTAGAAATAATTTTGAACCTATAAATAGTTTACCAAACCCACCTTCACACGTAACAAAAGCCTCATTTCTTCACATCAACATCCTAAAAATCAATCAAAAACCCAATAATCGATAGATTAATACAACAGAATATTATTCCGACTCAACCACCAAATTCTGGAGAACGAAACATGACAAACGAAAAAACCATTACCCAAAATCTCGCTATCATCGAATATTACAAAGAACAACTAAACTCTATTGATCTGCAACTCCAGATTTCACAAGCCGCCCTTAATGACTACACCAAAGCCAAACTTACTCTCGAACACCTCCAAAAAACAGAAAAAAACGATGAAATTCTCATACCCCTGGGAGGCGGCACCTTCCTCAAAGGTACCATCTTAGATAAAAACAAGATATTAACCGACATCGGCGCAGGTGTTGTTACCGAAAAATCTATAACCATAGCCTTACAAAAAGTAGTAGAACGAATACAGCTCATGCAAAATAACCGTGACAAACTCATTGCACTAGCAGAAAAATTACAGGACGAGGCAACCATACTATCACAAAAAACCCAAGAACTCATGCAAGAATCACAAACCATATAATCCAATAACGTCACCAAAGGAATAGATCATGTTTAAATTTCTAAAAAAACGATTAAAACATTTCGAAGAAAAACTTGAGTCAGAACTAGAAAACGAACTCGAAAAAGAAATCACGAAACCTCAAGAACCCATCCCAGAACCACCCATACCTACACAAAAACCAATCACCGAATCAGAAAAATCCACTCCCTCCATAAAAGAAACACCCATCGACGTTCCAGAACCCATTCATCGGAAACGTGCTCGAAAAGCACCAAGCCACGAGAAACAAAAACGCGAAGAAGAACTCGACCAACAAATCGAACAAAGTATTGAAAACGAACTCCAACGCATCGTCCAAACTCGACGAAGCATTGAACAAGTCGTACAAAAAGAACAAAAAGCCACCCGAACCATCGATGATGCTAAACTCGATGAACTCCTCTGGGAACTTGAACTTGGGTTACTCGAATCAGATGTCGCCTACAATGTCATCGACTCGATTAAAAAAGACATTCGAGAAGAACTTAAACATATTCCCATGGGTCGATCACAACTTGGGGAATTCATTGAAACGATCCTTCGCAATGCAATCGCACATGTCCTTAAATCAAATACATTTGATTTTATGGAATACATCAATCATCAAGAAAAACCAATTGTCATCATGTTCGTCGGTGTTAACGGAACTGGAAAAACCCTTTCAATAGCTAAAATAGCACATTTACTAAAACAACATAAAAAAACGTGTGTAATGGCCGCTGGTGACACCTTTCGTGCAGGGGCCATAGAACAACTGACAATTCATGCAGATAACCTTGGTGTTAAAATCATAAAACATGGACCGGGAGCAGACCCCGCTGCAGTTGCTTTTGATGCCATTGAACACGCCATAGCTAAACATAAGGATGTCGTACTCCTTGATACCGCGGGTCGTATGCAAACCAATTATAATCTCATGGATGAGATGGCAAAAATAAAGCGTGTTGCGAAACCCAATCTTATTATTTTCGTAGGTGACGCCCTATCAGGTAATGATGCGGTTGAACAAGCAAAACGATTCAACGAAGTTGTCGGTATAGATGGAGTCGTATTAACAAAAGTCGACACTGATGCTAAAGGAGGTAGTTCACTAAGTATCGCTTACACAATTGGTAAGCCATTACTTTTTGTCGGTATTGGACAAAACTATGATGATCAAATAGCCTTTGATCCTGAATGGATGCTAAACAACCTCTTTGGAACCTAATAATCTTACACTAAAATCTGTGTTCCATGAAATGCTTTCCCCACAATAGCCTTTTCTAACTCAATAAGTTTAAAACCATTCACTACACGGGTATCGAGTCTATGGTCCTTAATAATTCTAAGAGCCGGGCCATCAACCACGGTATTTTTACCTGCGGCATCCCATCCATCACCGTAAGTATCCAACAATTCGTCAATATGAACCGTTGGTAATTGTTGCGCTTGAGAAAATTTCCTCGGATCTTTATCATAGATCCCATCCACATTTGTCGCAATAATGAACCGTAAAGCCTTAGTTTTTACTGCTAATTCAGCCCCAACCATATCCGTGCTATGACCTGGTGTAGTTCCACCCATTACTACGATCGAATCAGATAATGCCGTTGCTTCATCAGTTGTCAAAGGAATAGGCATATTCTTATGTGGGAGAAAAAATGAAAAAAACTGGGCATTAATTCGAGTTATGGCAATTCCAATTTGGTCAAGTTGTATTTCTGAAAGACCAAGTGATCGACCCCGTTTTATATAGCCTCGAGCAATTGTCCCACCACCAATAACTAAAGCGAATTCTATTGAGGTGCTAAGCCGATGTAACAATTTCGCAAGATCCTTTATATAAGGGGCATTACCATCCTCAGAAAACAATACCGAACCACCTAACGAGATAACAATCGTATCCATACGATGCTGTAAATACCTAGTTCTATAATTAAAATTTCCGAACCACTTATAGATCTTTAATTAGGCAACCTCAGGACCAAATTGCCCTTTTTTAGCATCATCTCCCAAGCGAACCTGTGGAAGTGGTATTGGTGGAGGCAATCCTAAATCTCGAGCTAAAGAAACAGCTTCAGGAACACAAGATTGCATAACAGCGGTATGAATATGACTTGCGGTTTGATTCGGCATCTTCCTCGTATCGAGCCACTGTTTCGAAATTTGTTTGGCATCATCATTTTCGTAAATAAGCGACCCCTCAAGTTTAATTACCCCTAGTGCACCATAACTTGCGGTATACTGAAAACTAATTGAGGCGATATTATCTGCCTTAATAGTGATCTGGGTAATCTGACTATTATGGTCAATTCGTATCTGTCGAGGTTTCTCTTCAGTTTCAACATACCTACGAGCCTCAACAGATTTTAACTGAATATTTCTAATACGCATGAGTGTATTGCATAATACACTCCATATTCTTACCTCTTTCGCTTACAGAAACTCTAATAAATACACCATAGATGGTAGCAAGGAATTTACATGCGACAAGTAACAACAATCACCATCCTTGCTGTTGTTTTCAGTATAATTTGTATGACTCTTGGAACTACAGCAGCTACACAGGTTACGATGAAACGACAGGAAATCACAATCGATCGTTCTGATCAAGGACTTGCTGTAGAAGAAAAGATCATATATTCAACTACATCAATAGTTAACCAAACCCTCTTACTATTTTCTGTGCCATCCGGGGCTTCACAAATAGAACTTATTGTAGCATCAACTGGTGAGACATTTCTCATTTATCCAGTTGATGAGACTATTTACGAATTTAATTTATCCCAACATAAGCTATTACTCGCCCAAGATACTACTGTTCAGCTTCGATTAACGTATAATCTACCAACGAATACTGAATTGTTTCAAAAAACCATATTATATGACACCAAATATATTTCAGTCACTTTTAATGATCGTACCATTTTTCAGGTAGAAAATATTGGTTTTGATGACGCAACAAAAAACTCCTTTAGTCTTGCTCTATACCGACCAACAGAGGCGCCGCTTAGCCTTACCGCATTGATTATAATATTCGCCCTTGTGGTTATCCTTATTTTTGTTATGTTGCTGTTAGTACGTAAAAAACGAGTCCCTAATATGTCTACTGAAAGTGAAACGACAGAACTTTTAAACACTAAAAAAACCCTCTTTCTAACGGTATTAAAAGATATAGAAAAACAACATCGAAATAAGCAAATATCTGATGAAACATATTCAAAGCTGAAAGCAGAATACAAATCACAAGCTGTTGTCATTATGCGAAAACTTGAAAATTTGAAACCAGAAAAATAACACCAAGTTGTTTTATCTAAAAAAGGCGTTGT
>JAHJFH010000117.1 GCA_018824925.1 Thermoplasmatota archaeon | reverse complement strand
TTCAATTTGTGCAGCCACTTGATAACCCTTGGCCCAAAAAACATGCAAAGCATAAAAGAAGTTACAGCGGCCATGCTGGCGCGAAAAGTTATGTATTTAAATACATTGATACCATTATAAAAGTATATTCAGTATTCGTGCTAACAATGGGAAGTGACTTTGGAGCCACTGCCATCCTTGGTATTGATAGGGGTGCATCACCGGCATCTCGACAACCAGGGTTGTCCAGTCTGACTCGGCCCCCAAGGAATCACGTGCTTTAGCACGAATCGTATAGGTCCCTTTCTCTGCATAGGTATGCTCAAAATAGACGGTCTCATTAGAGGCACATTCATCAAGAACAATCGGTGGTTTCCCACCCCCCGACCATTCCGTGATACTACCGTCACCCCATTCGATATAAAACGAAACGGGGTTCATCTGAGGGTCATTTGCTCGAAGTCCATATATCTGTGGTTCACTAGCTGCTCCCTTTGGTTTTCCACTTATCACTGGGGGATCTGGTGCCGTGTTTGAAGGAACGGGACCAAAGGCATGCAAATAACCTATGCTGGTATAATATCCATTGCTCTTTAAACGATGTGATGAGGAACCAATATAAACAGTACCATCCGAACCAATGATAGGTGATGATTCTACCCAATCATTTGCCAGTTGCTTCTGCCATAATTTGCTACCATTTTCAGCATTCACCGCAATAACGACCTTACCACCAGCAACATACAATATTCCATCGGCAGATAATGCTGGTGAAGCATGGGCTATATTTGGTCCAAGATCAACACTCCATTTCAAGGTACCATTCGGATACAACGCCCGCAAACGACTATTCCCCAAATAAATGATACCATCGGGACCAATCGCTGGGCTGGCCTCATCACCACCATCAATATATTTCCAGACAAGCGATCCATTATCTGGATTAAGTGCATACAACCACCCATCAAACGAACTGATATAGACGGTTCCGTCACTTGCAATAGCAGGATGGGCTTTCACCCAGTCACCGGTTTTAAACCGCCATTTCAACGTGCCATTTGGGTTCAAGGCATAGAGATAATCATCAGCCGAACCGATATAGATGGTACCGTCATCACCTATAGCCGGGTCGGAGGCAATCCAATAACCGGTATCATAATACCATTGAGCAGTTCCATTAGGATTAACTGCCCACACTCGTCCATTATTTCCAGGTCCTTCAACACCAAAATAAATGGTTCCATCGGGAGCAATTGCTGGTGAAGAAGCGATTACTTGTCCAGCACTAAATTTCCATTTTAATGTGCCATTAGAATAAAGTGCATGAAGTCTGCAATCCCATGACCCTACATAGATCGTGCCATCATCAGCCAAAGCAGGGGCAGACCAAATCAAACCCCCTGTTTTATACTTCCATTTCAATATACCGTCAGGATAGATAGCATAGAGATAATTATTAAAAGAACCAAAATAAATGATACCATCGTTGTCAATCACCGCAGAGCTTTCCATCCAATCACAACTAAACCGCCATTTCTCCAAACCACCACCATCATCAGCAACAAAAGGACTCCGGCTGGTATGATGCAAATCATGACACTTCATCGGCCACGGGCTATCCATCAAACCATTATCCAACACCATAGTGGGTTGTGGGTTGAGATACTCTGAAATCACAACGGTTTCACTAATAGTGGAATCAGAATTATAGGGTGTCGATGCAAACTCATAATCTGAAGTAACAGGTTCCAAAGTGGTTTCCAGATGAGTGCCAAACACCAAGGGACTAATACCACTAATCAGAAAAAGCATAATAATTCCAAGGCTAAGGAGTTTCTTTACCAACACAGAGGTGTCCTCCCAGATATTATATGTTGGTTAGATTATTTAAATCCATTGAAACCTACGGCGGTGTCATCCGTGGATGGAAATCCCAGTTCAGCAGCCCAAAGACATGATACGGGCGATCACCAAACCCATCGTTATTACGGTCAACACCCGTGTAATCCCCCCAGTAATTCCGACTGAATCGATTGATACCTATGAGTAAAAAATAATCATCAGGAACTTTCAGCTCAGCATTTCTATTCATAAAGGTATTATCTAGGAACTGACCAAACCAACGAAACCTGCCAAGAGATTCAACACCATAGGAATTGTTGATAAAACGACAACCAGTGATCACTGCACGTGACCACCCGGAGAAAAAAGAGATGCCACTGATATTGTTATCAACAAAGGAGCAATTCCTGATTGTAACCGGACTACTACCCCAAAAGAGAATACCATCTATTTTCCGTGTTCCGGAAATAGAACAATCTTGAAGAAAAAGGTTATACTCACTACTTTCGACATACATACCATAACTACTACTATTTATGATAGTGACACTTTCGATACGATTGTTAGATCCTCGCATTAAACCAATACCCTGGACACGGGTATCAATTAGCGTACAATTTCGAATGAGAAGATTATTGCTTGAGACGCTATCGATACCATAGATGGAGTTATAAAAAATGCTGTCAAAAATCTGACAATCTGTTGTATCAATTAACCTCACATTCCCACTGTTGGCAACACAGTTCTTGATACAAATATCGTTGCATTGATAGATCATAAGGGCATCCCTAAAATCTAGATCAATCAGCGAACAATTCTCAACAATGCATCCATCAACAGACCAGATACCAATACCATCCTGAGGGGTTCCTGGGTTGGTGATAATCAGGTCGGTGACAACACAGTTATCTGAAGAAATGGCGACTCCTTTTCCATTCTGTCCAAGATGACGAAGGGTAAATCCTGAAAACCGGCTGTTCTCACTATTTTCTCGCAAATTAACAACGGCTGTTTGCAGTACCCCCAACCCATCAATAATGGTGGATGTCATGTTTTCGCCAAGGACCGTCAGTGTCTTATCAATGTATATCTCTTCATAATAAATACCATGATAGACAAACACGGTATCACCAGCATTAGCATCATCTATTGCATCCTGTATATGGGTATAATTCCCGGGTCCACTCCCCCCGACATATAACGTAGTCCCCAAGATAGTATGTGTTGATGTTACGGGTCTTGTCTGCAGTGATTGTGAGAAAGCACTCCCTGAAAAAAGTAGAATAACTCCAACAAGCATGGGAAGAGTTTTTGTGGTCAGTTGCATAGCCTCCCTGATAC
>JAHJFH010000116.1 GCA_018824925.1 Thermoplasmatota archaeon | reverse complement strand
TCGGGAGGACAAAACCATGAGGGTAAAAAAGAAGAACCTTCTTCTTTGTATTAGTAGCATCTGTTTATTATTAACCACATTAGCACCTCAGACCCTGGGAACCGATACATCCAAAGAAATAACAATACCACAGCAAGATGATCACTACCAACAAATTTGTGTTTCTAAACAAGACACAGCATCGATATCCTGTGATTTTTATGGGTTCCCCATGAAAAACACACATTATGAAACCACTATGTCACTTGCTGAGGCAGAAACCTTTACGCAACAGTTATTTACAGTATTTCAAGAAATGGAAAGGAATGCATATGACCAAAATCTTGCGAACTATCAGAATAAAATTCTAAAAATCTCCACAGATAGCAATCTTCTCCCAACAGGCCTTTCATCACACACCATACATCCCCTGATTCCCTCACAAAATCGTGGGAAAAACATGCGAAATCCATCAAAATTACTTGATCAAGAACATGCCTCAGAATATTTTTGCAACTACCTTTCCTTTGGCACGGGTTCAGCCATGCCAGTTATCGTGCTTCCCCGGCTTATCCCCATCCTTCTCACCCCAATCCCCCGGGTTTTTTTCAAATGGAATGCCGCAGAGGGTTACACCTCGGCAGGTGGTATCCGCTCCGGTACTGGTTTTATGGCCAGTGGTAATCAGGAGGGGATCGCCCTTGGATTCTGGGGTATGGGATTCAGTATTTTTATCCCCCCTGTTCAGTCATATGGCATCTTTGGCTATGCTCTCTACTGTTCGGTTGATGCAGATGATATTAAACCATGGCCACCAAACTATCCCCCTGTAATTACGCCAATTTACCCACCAGATAACGGCCTTAATATACCGGTTGGGACATCAGAACTCCAGTTTAAAATTGAGGATGAAAACCTCGACCTTATGAGCTACACCGTGGCAACCAACCCGGATGTTGGTGGAGGAAATCAAAATAATGTGGAAAACGGTATTTATACAATACTTATCACTAATCTAGAGGGTACACAAACCTATGAATGGACTGTGACAGTTACCGATGGAGAAAATGTTGTTGACAACACATTCACGTTTTCAACAGAACCTGTTGCACCAATCATTTCAAATCCGAGCCCTGCTGATGGATCACGTTTCATCCCTATCGATACTACTATGCTTCAATTTTATCTGAATGACCCGCAAGGAGATAAAATGGATTATACCGTCGAAACCTCCCCATATATCGGATCGGGAACGGCCATAGAAGTACCTGAGGGATATTATACAATTTCGATAGATGGACTGCAGCCAATGACAGAGTATAGGTGGTATGTTAATGTCACCGATGGAGCCCATTGGAAACATGCACAATTCGGTTTTCAAACAGAACCATTAATGCACTTTGATCCCTTTACCGAAGGCTGGCAGTTCCGGAAAAACATTACGATAAACCAATCAAAAATTGCAGGAGATCTTAATGAATTTCCTGTTATGGTAAGCATTATTGATCCTGATTTAATCGATACTGTACAATCAGATGGTGATGACATACTGTTCATGGACGATGCTGGTGTGGCACAACGATTATGGCATGAAATTGAACAGTATAATCCCGCATCAGGCACACTAGTATGTTGGATCAATATTCCGGAGATCACGACAACAGCAACAAATACTTTTTATGTATATTATGGAAATCCTACCGCCGATTCTCAACAATATCCCGAACAAGTATGGAATGATCATTACATGGGTGTATGGCATCTTCATACCTCTCCTTCCATGACTATCTATGATAGTACGAAAAACAATAATGATGGCACATCTGGAGGTGGAATGTCGACAAATAACTTAGTTTTAGGAAAAACAGGAATAGCTACTGATTTTGATGGCATTAATGATTATATTAAGATATCAGATAGCTCCTCGTTAAAACCACAGGACATAACTCTCAGTGCTTGGTATAAACCATATATCATAAGCGCAGGAGGCTACTTGGTCTCAAAATCATCTTTTGACTATTGGGGAAACTCAGATGGCCATACCTATGGATTCAACACCGGAAATAATATCGCAGCAGTGTTTGAAAAAAACACGAATGAACAAGTTGACATAGCAGGTAATTATATCCCATCACAAAACCAATGGCAGCATCTCACGTTAGGCTATAATGAAACCAGCGCAACGGGAAATCTTTATGTCAATGGTGTTCTAAATGGTTTTATCAATCCCTGTCATTCTACCGTTCTCTGGTATTATAAACCCTGGGATTTTTTAATCGGCGCTAGTAAACAAGGAACTGGTTCAGGAAAAACTCCAACCCATTTTCAAAACTGTGCGTTGGATGAAATCCGGGTTCTCGATACCGCTCTTAGTGGTAAGTGGATTCAAACAGAGTATTTTAATCAACAGGATCCACAGAATTTTTATACGATTGGTTTAGAAGAATCCACTCCCTAAACCATATTCATATACAAAACTTCCCTAATGGAATATACATGCAAATATACAAATAACATAGATTTATTATAATGTAAAACCATCACAATTGTCGATGTCTAAACGATCATTAAGAGCACCACTTATACCATTTATCGCTTTTCTTGTATTCAGCTGTGGTGTTTTTCCCCTAGCGATTTTAGGTTGGATATTTATCCACTTTATTCCCTTCACTAACTGGTGGCATTTTCTATTACTTCCCTTTATTCTCTATATCGCAGCTGGTATTCTCTACATATCTGAACTTCTCATTTCTGGAGGGTTTATTAAACTCTTTAAAATAACCTATCAACTAGGGATATATCCATACTCTCTTACAAATCCAATGTTTTACCGATGGATGATAATCTGCACGCTTTATACACCGATGCGAAAACTCCTTGAAATGTTTCCCCTTGGCAACATGAAGAACACCTATTATCGTCTTCTCGGTATGAAAATTGGCACTAATACTCTTGTTGGAGGCGTTATCAAAGATCCCTGTCTCACCGAATTTGGAGACAATGTTACCATGGGTGAATATGCAATTGTGTATGGACATATTCATAACATGGAAAAACAAACTATAGAAATGAATCGTGTACAGGTTGGTAATAATTGTGTAATCGGGGCAGGTGCTATCATTATGCCTGGTGCAGTGTTAGAAGATAACACCGTTGTTGCTGCCGGAGGCCTTGTTCCTAAAAATCAGCATCTTTCCGGAAATACAATCTATGGCGGTGTTCCTGTTAAGCCGCTTCGATTGAATCAGCCAAACCAACAATAACTTTAAATATAAAGTAATCCATAAAAATTGCATTAATAACAAAGGGAAATTTTATGATAAATAGATATGTTATACTCGGATTAATAACGCTGCTTCTTACCCTACCGCTTACAACAGCAACCATAACTACACAACAAGCAACGCGACAAACCATCCACCCACAACCCATAAATAATCTTGAATTCACCCACACGGTCTTTGCAGAATATGCAACCACCACCACTTGTCCATACTGCCCCGCTGCATCAAGTCAATTATTTGGTATATATGATAGCGGTGATTACCCATTTTATTATGTTTCTCTCGTCGCTGATAAAAATTCGAAAATATATCCTCGAGTGCAGGAATTAGGTGTATCTGTTGTACCAGTGGTTTTTTTTGATGGAAAATACAATACCATCCTTGGAAAACAAGATGATGATACAGTCTATAGGAATGTCATCGAAACTGCTGGACAACGTACAGTCCCTGATTTAGATATTAATATTGATGTAAAATGGCAGGGACCTGCTATCCTCAAAATCTCTGTCACTGTCACCAATAATGAAGCTGAAGAATATAATGGCCATCTCCGGGTATATATTGTAGAACCTGAGGCGCGATGGGATGATGCAATGGGAGATCCCTATCATTTTGGTTTACTCCATATTCCAATTGATAAGGCTTTAGCAGTACCAAAATCACATCCACAGATGTTAGCTGATACCTATACCTTTAGCCGTACTTGGATTGGCGCCCTTCACGGATTTGGTGATATTACAAAAGAAAACACAATGGTCATTGCGACCGTGTTTGATGCTCAAACCGACAAGGCTGTTGAATGTAGCGCAGCATTACCTACAGTTGATATGACCAGCTATAGGTTTTTCATACAACGACCATTATTCCGATTACTAAGCCTTTTTTGGGATAAGATAGATCTTTTGGTTTAATCCCATTTTTTCCTTTTTTTTTATGATTTTTAATGAGGTGCTGCCAATTCTTATATAAACACCTTCTTATTCAGACCACGATAAATCATATACTTTTGACGGAATATTCATGATGAATAATCGGTTTATTCGCCAACTTACGGTTCCAGAATTTGGTGAAAACGGGCAAAAGATCCTTGAGAGTAATCATGTCGGAATTATTGGTTGTGGTGGATTGGGGAGTCATCTCGCAGATTTTTTTGTTCGAATGGGTGTTCAAACACTTACCATAATTGATGATGATTGTGTTGAACTGAGTAATCTTCATCGAACTGCATTGTATACTGAAAAAGATATTGGTACACCTAAGACCACGACTCTTTCAAAACATCTTCTAGCCATAAATCCTCGTTTGAAGATTCATGCACATACAACACGTCTTACCGCCCCGAATACAGAACAGCTATTGGCATCCTGTAATATTATTCTTGATGGAACTGATAATATCCCTACGCGCTATTTAGTTAATGAGCTATCGGTGAAACATCACATACCCTGGGTGTATGCTGGTGTTTATAGTACCATAGGGATGATACTAGCAATTATACCTGCGTCTGGTCCCTGTTTTTCCTGTGTGCATCCAACGCTTTCACAACCATCTGAAACGAATATCCCTGTTATAGGTCATCTGCCAGCAGCAGTTGCGGCGATACAATGTTCAGAAGCATTGAAAATTCTACTTGGAACTCTTTCACCAAAGCTTATTATCTATAATCTTTGGACGCAGCAGATAGATCACCTTGACATTCAGAAAAATCCTGATTGTCCTATATGTTGTAAACAGCAGTTTTCATATCTTAAAAAGTGAGTACATATGCATCTTACCATAACTCTCCATGGACGCTACAAAACCCTTGCTGGATCATCACAACTAAAAATTACTATCCCTGATAATGCAACGATTTGGCATGTGATCGATACGTTTATTCATCAATATCCTGAGGTAGCTAAAGATAAATCACGGATGATGGTTACCAAAAACCATTCCTATGTTTCTCCTGATACACCTATACATAAAACCGATAGTATTAGCATCGCGCCACCGCTTGTCTCTGGAGGGTAAATGAGAATTCAGCGTATTGTCTATTTTATGCTATTAGTCATGCTAATGAGCGGTGTAGTGGGTACCGTTCTTGCCTATGAACCAATTATTGTTGATTATTATTATTCAGAGGCTTGTGGAAGCTGTGAAAAAGCCACTGAGGAGGTCATGCAGCCGCTAGCACTCAAGTATGGTGAGAACATCACGGTTAACTACAAGGAAATCAGCACGAATCTGTATTATCGGGAGGAAATGCTGAATCATCGACTTACGTATCCCTCAGCTGTTATTAATAATGAAATAAAAATCCCAGCCCAGAACCTAACATTTGATACGATTGATACAATCATAACTGCTATTATAAAAAACCTTACCATCGAAGAAGAATTTAATGAAAGCATTATTTATATCCCATTTATTGGTGCAATAAATACCTCCGCTTTATCCCTACCCGTGTTGACAATAACGTTAGGTGCCTTAGATAGTTTTAATCCCTGTTCCTTTTTTATTTTAATCTTTCTTCTTAATATACTGCTTTATGTGCACTCCCGACGCAGAATGTTACTGGTGGGTGGTATATTCATTTTCTTTTCCGGACTATTTTATTTTCTTTTCATATTCATCTTGTTTAACTCCATCATGATAACATCACAACATATCGCTGCGGTATCACTTATAGCAGGTTTGATAGCCTTGACGATTGGTTTTATCAATATCAAAGATTTTTTCTTCTATAAATCAGGTCCCTCTCTTAGCATCCCTGAAAGTAAAAAACCAATGATATTTAAGAAAATGAGAAATTTGGTAAAAACAACCTATCTTCCTGCAATACTCTCAGGAACCATAGTATTAGCAATCACAGTGAATTTCTATGAACTCCTCTGCACCCTGGGGTTTCCCCTTGTTTTCACCAATCAACTCAATACATACAACCTGTCCGTATCAGAATATTATCTGTATATTTTACTCTATAACATAGTCTATGTTATCCCATTAATCATTATTCTTTTGGTCTTCATTTTTACCCTTGGGAAAATGAAATTAAGTGAATGGGGTGGACGACAACTAAAGTTGATTTCAGGTATTATGATTTTTTCATTTGGACTGATATTTATTATCGATTATCAGATTTTAGAAAACGTAATAGTGCCAATACTCCTACTCGCACTGAGTATATTTCTCACAGTAACTATATCCATTTTTACAAAAAAACGTACTACATTAAAAGAATCTAATACTGAAAAATAAAAAAAAAGGGGGAATATTTTGGTTTTTTTTTTAGAGATCGCGTCGGAATGCCCCAGTTAACATCGCGTAGAATTCAAAATCCTCTACCCAATCGAAATCCTTATCTTGATCACTTGCAGGAACTTTCTTTCCTTTTTCGGTAAGGTGTTGGGTCTGTAATTTGATTAATTCTTCGAGAGATGCAAATCGTTTTGCTTTGATTACTGGATGAATGGTAACTGTATCAGCGCCCTCTAAACTTCGGAGTTTTTCTCGAACAAACGTGTTTACCGTTTCAAATGAATCTGATCCGATGTTAAGTATGATATCCTCATCTCCTAATGAATAGGTTACATAGACTGGAAAGAGATTGAAGGGATACTTATAATTGACCAGATAATCATAGATTTGCCGGTAATTTCGTGCATGGGTGTATATACGGATAACATATCTTTGTGCATTATGCGGACGTTTTTTTGGTATCGGGAAAAACGTTGGTTTCATCAACGACACAGTCTTAGTATGATGTACTTCATCATAGTTTGCGAGATGATCAACAAGAAAATGAGCAATATTATCAGGATCTTTTACATCAAATATGACACCGACACTCATCATACCTTCTGTTTGAGTTGCATATAACGGAGTAACATATTTGGTTGCCTCTGATTTCACTAAATCTTTCTCAACGTAGTCCCACACCTTATTTATATCCATTCTTGGAAACATTCGTACAATCAACATCATAGCGTTTTTTCCCCCAACTCCATTACTCTGGGTCACATAGTGTAAAGTCAGGTAGTATAAGAATTTTTGTCCTTATTTCAAACTAATATTTAAGTAGTAATTCTTTATTTACCTAATACCCACTATATATACTGGGGAGGTCAGATTCTATGGGAAAAAATATAGTGCAAAAAATTCTGGAAAAACATCTTGTCGAGGGTAAATATATTCCCGGCGAAGAAATTGGTATTAAAATAGATCAAACCCTCACACAAGATGCCACAGGGACAATGGCATACCTTCAATTTGAGGCCATGGGTGTTGACAGCATAAAAACCGAATTATCTGTCAGCTACGTTGATCATAACACTGTACAAATTGGTTTTGAAAACGCTGATGATCATAAATACCTCCAATCAGTTGCCGCAAAATATGGGATAATTTTTTCACGTGCCGGTAATGGAATCTGCCATCAGGTTCATCTTGAACGTTTCGGCAAACCAGGAAAAACCCTCCTTGGAAGTGACTCGCATACACCAACCGGGGGCGGTATCGGAATGATCGCAATTGGTGCCGGAGGGCTTGATGTCGCAGTGGCTATGGCTGATGGTCCATTTTACCTTACCTGTCCTAAGGTCATCAAAGTAAACCTCACAGGAAAACTCCAACCATGGGTTGCTGCAAAAGATGTTGTTCTTAAAATGCTTGAATTATTTACGACAAAAGGCAATGTTGGATGTGTTTTTGAATATAGTGGAGAGGGAGTAAAAACACTCTCAGTCCCTGAACGAGCAACCATTACCAATATGGGTGCTGAATGTGGCGTCACCACATCTGTATTCCCCAGTGATAGCATAACAAAAACATTTTTAAAAGCACAGTGTCGAGAAAAAGACTGGGTGGAACTAAAAGCTGATCCAAATGCAACCTACGAAAAGGAAATCACAGTAAATCTCTGTGAGATAGAGCCCTTAACCGCCTATCCACATAGTCCTGGTAATATAAAGAAAGTCAGAGAACTCGAGGGCATGGATGTCGATCAAGTATGTATCGGAAGTTGTACAAATTCATCATTTAAAGACCTCATGACCGTTGCCCATATCCTAAAAGGAAAAGTCGCTCATCCACAAGTCAGTTTTGTAATCGCACCCGGGTCACGCCAAGTAATCCAAAATATTGCACTCAAAGGCGCACTCAATGATATTATAACTGCTGGTGCACGTCTAGCGGAATCAGCCTGTGGTTTTTGCATTGGTAACAGCCAATCACCAAAGAGTGATGCGATTTCTTTACGGACTAGTAATAGAAACTTCCTTGGCCGATCAGGAACAAAAAGCGCCCAAGTATATCTCGTCAGTCCAGAGACTGCAGCAGCAGCAATAATTACAGGAAAAATAACGGATCCACGTGATTTAGAAAAAATTGGGATTACATATCCCCAAATAAAAATGCCAAACAAATTTTTTATCGATGACAGCCTGTTCATTTATCCACCAAAAAACTCCGAAAAAATCAAGATAGCTCGAGGCCCCAATATCGGTGACCCACCCGCAAGTGATCCCATGGTTGACACAATAACGGGAGAGGTTACTATTAAAGTCGGAGACAAAATTACTACCGATCATATAATCCCTGCAGGAAGTAAAATGAAATATCGATCAAACGTCCCAAAATATTCCGAATTTTTATTTGAGGTCGTGGACCCAAGCTTTTTCGAACGAGCAACAAAAATCAAACAAACTGGGAAGCACAATATCATCGTTGGGGGTGAAAGCTACGGTCAAGGATCCTCACGAGAACATGCCGCACTATGCCCGATGTACATGGGCGTCAAAGCCGTAATTGCCAAAACATTTGAACGCATTCACACTGCAAATCTCATTAACTTTGGTATCATCCCACTTACCTTTGCAAAAGATGCAGATTATGATACCATTGATCAAGGTGATCAACTAGAAATACCCAATATTCGAATACATCTCAAAAAGAAAGAAAAAATCATGGTAAAAAATAAAACCAAAGGATCTGAATTTGAGGTAAAAGCAACCCTTTCAGATCGACAACGAGATATCATGCTTGCAGGTGGTACACTTGCATTTATGAAAACAAAACAATAAATAAAACATGATATGGAGGACGGGTACGTATGGCCCAAAGAGGCATAAGAGAATATGATGGAAAAAAAATGCTTGCAAAAAACTGGTCTGATTATTTCAGCACAGATTTCAAATATCCCGGAAAGATCGTTTTAGTAGACCCAACAACGAAACTTGATGATCTACCAAAAAAATATCCCTGGTTAAACAAAGAAAAACTTGTAGTCAAACCAGATCAACTGTTTGGCAAGCGTGGAAAACATGGACTCATAAAAGCAAATGCAACATTTCCAGAAGCCAAAAACTGGATCAAAGAACGAATGAACAAGGAAACCACCGTTGGAAAAGTCACTGACAAACTCACCCATTTCCTTATAGAACCCTATGTGACACATGACAAAGAATTCTATGTTGCAATTAAAAGCAACCGACAAGGTGACACTATCTATGTTTCCAACCATGGTGGAGTTGAAATCGAATCTGTCTGGGACACCGTTGCAGAAATACAGATCCCCGTTGACCAAGATATCGATAAAATCACCATAGAAAAGCACCTACCCAAAGATACCCCTAAAGATAAACAAAAAATGTTTGCATCATTCATCAAAGGACTCTTCAAATTCTACAAAGACCTCGGCTATGCTTATCTTGAAATCAATCCCTTTGTCGTCTCCGGAAACAACATCGTACCCCTCGACCTTGTCGCACGACTCGATGACACCGCACATTTCGAAAGTGGAACCAAATGGGGAGACATCTCATTTCCTGCACCCTTCGGGCGAAAACTCTCCAAAGAAGAACAATACATCAAAATGATGGATGAAAAAAGTGGCGCCTCACTGAAACTTACCGTACTGAATTCCAAAGGACGTGTATGGACTATGGTGGCAGGTGGTGGCGGCAGCGTCATCTATACCGACACTATCGTTGATCTAGGTTATCGAGAAGAACTAGCTAACTATGGTGAATACAGTGGTAATCCCTCAACCGATGAAACCTATGAATATGCACGTACCGTCCTTGATCTCATGACCCGTGAAAAAGACCCAAAAGGACGACCAAAATTCCTTCTTATCGGTGGCGGTATCGCCAACTTCACCGACGTCGCAAAAACCTTCACGGGAATAACCATGGCACTTCGGGATTACAAAAAGAAACTCAAAGACACTAATGTCAAAATCTTCGTCCGCCGGGGCGGACCCAACTATCAAGAAGGACTACGCATCATGCGAGAACTCGGAAAAGAACTCGGAATACCAATTGAAGTATACGGACCTGAAACACATATGACACGAATAGTAAATATGGCACTGGAGGGGAACTAAAATGGCAGCAAAAAAAACTACCACAAAAAAACGCCCAGAATATACTTTGATGGATAAACATACAAAAGCAATTGTCTTTGGTTACCAACAACGAGCTATACAACGCATGCTTGATTTTGATTATATTTGTCGACGTGAAGAACCATCCGTTGTTGCAATCGTCAATCCCACTAGAGAAGGAACCCATAAATGCTTCTGGGGAACTAAAGAAATACTTCTACCTATGTACCGCACCCTAGCAGAAGCAACCAAACACCATAAAGAAGCAGATTTCATGGTCAATTTCGCTTCATTCCGCTCAGCCTACCCAACCACAAAAGAGGCCCTCGAAACCAACACTATCCGTACAGTAGCCGTAATCGCAGAGGGTGTACCAGAACACCGAACGAAAGAACTTATCAGAATCGCCAACAACAAAAACAAATGGATTATTGGCCCAGCTACCGTCGGTGGAATCGCAGCAGGCGGATTCAGAATCGGCAACACTGCAGGACAACTGGACAATATCGTCGCCTCAAAACTCCATCGACAAGGAAGCGTCGCCTACGTCTCCAAATCAGGTGGTCTATCAAATGAACTAAACAACATTATTGCCATGAACACCGACGGTGTCTATGAAGGAGTTGCAATCGGTGGTGACGCCTACCCAGGATCCACATTTATCCAACATATGATGCGCTATGAGAAAAATCCCGATGTTAAAATGATGGTTCTTCTCGGAGAAGTCGGTGGAACAGATGAATATGAGGTAGTCGAAGCAATAAAAAAGAAAAAAATCACTAAACCCGTGGTCGCATGGTGTATTGGTACCTGCTCAAAAGTATTCCCTGCAGAAGTTCAATTTGGTCATGCAGGAGCACGAGCAGGTGCAGATCGAGAAACCGCAGATGCAAAAAACAAGGCCTTAAAAGAAGCAGGTGCAGCGATACCCAAATCCTTTGATGATTTCGACGAACAAATTAAAAAGACTTTTGACAAACTTGTGAAATCCGGGAAACATAAACCAATACCGGATGTTGAACCACCCATCATCCCCGTTGATTATGCAGTAGCATTAAAACAAGGAATGATCCGCCGGCCCACACAGTTCAACAGTAGCATCTCAGATGACCGTGGTGAAGAACTCCGCTACTGCGGCATACCTATCAGTAAAATATTTGAAGATGACTATGGTCTTGGCGGTGTCATCGGTTTACTTTGGTTTAAAAAGAAACTACCAAAATGGGCAACTAAATTCATAGAAATGGTTGTACTCGTCACCGCAGATCATGGACCTGCGGTATCCGGCGCACATAATTCCATCGTTGCCGCACGTGCAGGAAAAGACATCATCTCTTCACTTGTCAGTGGGTTGCTTACTATCGGACCACGTTTTGGTGGAGCGGTACAAGGATCAGCAGATCATTTCACTAAATTCCTCTATGCCGGTGAAAAACCAGCATTCATGGTAAAGGATATGAAAAACAAAAACATCAATATCCAAGGAATTGGTCATCGTATCAAATCAGTCACCAACCCTGACGTTCGTGTTGAAATCATGAAAAATTATGCATTAAAACATTTCCCAAACACCGAAACACTTGATTATGCTCTCGCAGTAGAAAAACTTACCACCTCAAAACGAAACAACCTCATCCTAAATGTCGATGGATGTATCGGTGTCCTCTGCTGTGACATGCTCCGTGGAATTGGATACACCCGAGAACAAGTACGAGAATTCGTTGACCTTGGCATTCTTAATGCATTCTTTGTCCTCGGAAGAAGTATCGGCTTCATGGGCCATATCATGGATCAGAAACGCCTCAATGAACGACTATACCGCCATCCATGGGATGACATCCTCTACCTCATGCCTGATAAACCAGAGGTCGTGAAATAAAAAAAGGTACTGGTGGATATATGAGTAAAGAAGAAAATGATAAAGCTAATGAATATTATGGGAAAATAATTTATACAAAAGTTGATGAAGCACCAGCATTAGCCACTTACTCATTTTTACCAATCATTAAAGCCTTCACGAAGATAGCAGGAGTAAACGTTGAAACACGAGATATTTCACTTGCAGGAAGAATAATCGCTAATTTCCCTGAAAATCTAACTGAAAATCAGAAAATATCAAATGATCTAGTAGAATTAGGAAAACTTGTTAAAAAACCAGAAGCAAATATCATCAAACTACCCTGTATAAGCGCATCAATCCCCCAGTTGAAAGCAGCAATAAAAGAATTACAAAAACATGGCTATAACCTCCCCGACTATCCAGAGGACCCCCAAACTGAAGCTGATAAAGAAATCAAAGCCAGATATGACAAGATAAAAGGAAGCGCAGTAAACCCTGTGTTACGAGAAGGAAACTCAGATCGCAGAGTTCCCGGTCCAGTAAAAAACTATGCAAAAAAGAACCCACATCCAATGGGTAAATGGACAAAAGAATCAAAATCCCATGTAGCACACATGAGTCACGGTGATCTCCGTTCAAACGAAAAATCAACTACTATCACCAAAGCAACCGCTGGAGATGCCCGAATTGAGTTTACTGATCAAAACGGAAATAAAAAAATCCTTAAGGAAAAAACAACCCTTCTGGACGGCGAAATAATCGATGCAACAGTTATGAGCAAACAAGCACTACGCATGTTTCTAAAAGAACAAGTACAAGATGCAAAAAAGAACAATGTATTATTCTCCGTACACCTGAAAGCAACAATGATGAAAGTTTCAGATCCTATCATTTTTGGTCATGTGGTCTCTGTTTTCTTCAAAGATGTATTTGAAAAACATGCATCAGTTTTTGCAGAACTAGGTATAAACCCCAACAATGGACTGGGTGACTTATATACAAAACTTAAAAATCTATCTGAAGAAAAAAGAGCAGAAATCGAGGCAGATATTCAGACTTGTTATAAAAATGGACCAAAACTTGCCATGGTAAACTCCGATAAAGGAATCACAAACATACATGTACCCAGTGATGTCATCATTGATGCATCGATGCCCGCGGCAATTCGTAATTCTGGAAGAATGTGGGGTCCTGATGGTGAACTATATGACACAAAATTTGTGATACCTGACAGCAGCTATGCCAGTGTTTACCAGGAAGTAATTGATTTCTGTAAAAAACACGGGGCTTTTAATCCAACCACAATGGGAACTGTGCAAAATGTCGGTCTTATGGCACAAAAAGCAGAGGAATATGGCTCACATGACAAGACATTTCAAATACCAAGTGATGGAACAGTTCGTATCATTGCTGCTTCAGGAAAAACACTGCTTGAACACTCAGTCGAAGAAGGAGATATATGGCGAATGTGTCAAGTAAAGGATCTTCCTATTCAAGACTGGATAAAACTCGCAGTCACTAGAGCTAAAGAAACAGGAATGCCCGCTGTGTTCTGGTTGAATAAAAACAGAGCACACGATGCACAACTCATCGAAAAAGTAAATCGTTATTTGGCTGATTTGGATACAAAAGGTCTAGAAATCCATATCAAGTCCCCAGATGAAGCCACACGTTTCTCATTACAACGTATGAAGGATGGTAAAGACACTATTTCAGTCACTGGCAATGTGCTACGTGATTATCTGACAGATTTGTTCCCAATTCTTGAAGTAGGTACTAGTGCAAAAATGTATTCAATTGTGCCTCTCATGAATGGCGGTGGATTATATGAGACTGGGGCAGGTGGTTCAGCACCGAAGCATGTTCAACAATTCGTAGAAGAAGGGCATCTACGATGGGATTCTCTCGGTGAATTTCTGGCTCTTGCAGTATCTTTAGAACATTTAGGGACAACTACTAAGAATGTAAAGGCTAAAGTTCTTGCAGAAACACTTGAACAAGCAACCAGTAAATTTCTTATCAATAACAAATCGCCATCACGCAAGGTTCATGAATTGGATAACAGAGGTAGCCATTTCTACCTAACATTATTCTGGGCACAGGCATTAGCTGAACAACGAAAGGATACCGAACTTCAAAAACGTTTTACCAAACTAGCAAAACTACTATCAGACAATGAATCAAAGATCATCAATGAATTAAATAGGGCACAAGGACAAACAGTTGATCTAGGTGGTTATTACAAACCAAATCTTGAATTAGCAACAAAAGCAATGCGTCCCAGTACAACGTTCAATACCGCATTAGAAGCATTAGCAGTCATTAAAGACTAATATAGATAATGAAGACCAGATAAAAATAATTCCTCTCTAATTATTTTCTATTTTTTTTTTATTGAAATTGTTTTTGTTGCCACAATATCAATATATAAGTGTGCGACATTGTGAATTAATACATCTCCTCTCTTGATAGGAGCATCAACAACAGTTTTCTGAATTTCCTTAAGAGCAGAGAATATTTTTTCTTTTGGAATGGATTTGATTGTTTTTACACTTACTAACGGCCATGTACCATTATGGACAAGGATGGATGAGGTTAGCATTCTACGAGGATCTAATGCTTCAGTTTGAGCATAGATGATTCCTTGTTTACATCGATGACCGGTTATAGCTTCTGCTGTGGTTCCATCTGATTGTACTATTATTTTACAACCGATAGGGCAGATGATGCAGGTTATTTCTTGTTCTTTAGTCATCAATATTCACCTCAAAGGATCTGTTGTCTTTGAAGAGATTTTCTGGAATCCTTACTTGAAATTCTAACATATTTGCTGGGTTAACCCATCGTATTTTCTTTTTAGATATTATCTGTTTATCTGTTTTGAGATATAACTGTACTGGCCCACATGGTTTTTTAACTCGAAGGGTGAGCGTGTGTAGCCCTGGTTTTTGAATAGTCTGCGGAATGACATATTGAACGTTTTTTCCTGCTCTCACACATATTTTTTGTTTATTCTCAGGTGGTTTTTCTAGTACATGATGTGCAGCTGCAATACCTGCCCTTTTTGCATTTTTGGCGAGTAAATCAACGGTATCATAGACTTGAAGGCAATTACCACAGGTGAAGATTCCGGACATGGTTGTTTCGAAGTGTTCATTGACAATTGATCCACCGGTTATTGTATCAAGTTGTATATCGATGGTTTTTGTTAATTCATTTTCTGGGATGAGGCCTAATGATAAAAGGAGGGTATCACATTGAATTGTTGATTCCGTATTGGCTACTGGTTCTCCATTTTTATTGATTAGAGCAATGGTGACATGGGTTAGTCGTTCTTTTCCTTGTATGTTTGTAACTGTATGGTTGAGGTAAAGCGGTATGTCGTAATCATCGAGACATTGAACGACATTACGGGGTAATCCACTGGCATATGGGAGAAGTTCTACAACGCCCAGCACATCTGCCCCTTCAAATTTTAGTCTTCGTGCCATGATAAGTCCAACATCACCTGATCCAAGAACTAGGATTTTATTTCCGGGGATGATGTTGTAGAGGTTGATGAATGCCTGTGCTGCACCTGCGGTGTAGATACCGCTGGGTCGTGTTCCGGGTATTAGAGCGTTCCATCGTGTTTTTTCTCTGCAGCCCATGGCAAGGATTATTGATTGGGCTTTTATGTGGTGTAATCCTTCTTTGTTTATCGCGTGGATAGTATTGTTTTTGGTAATTTTCAGGGCCATTGTTTCTTGCCATGTGGGTATGTTACGTTTTTTTACCATGTCGGTGTACATTTCTGCATATTCTGGTCCGGTCATGGAAGTGCCTGTTTCTTCTATACCAAAGCCATCATGTATACATTGGGGGAGTATGCCGCCGAGCCAGTTGTTTCTATCAAGAATGAGGATGTTGTGTATTCCGGTGTCATAGGCTGCGACTGCTGCTGCTAATCCTGCGGGTCCTGCACCAATGATAGCGATGTCTGCCATGGTGTGTTTCATGTTGGTTCCTCCCGGTTTTTTCTTGTGAAGAGATGTGAATTGGGTGTATGAAGTCGTATATCGGTTATGTTTTGGTTGAATTGTTGCTGCATGATTTTTATGATGTGTTGTGTACAGAATCCGCCTTGGCATCGTCCCATGCCTGCTCGGCATCGGTATTTTACTGAGGAGATGGTTTGTGCACCTAATGGATTGGAAAGTGCATCGATGATTTCTCGTTCGGTGATGTGTTCACAGCGACAGATGATATGGCCCCAGCGATTATCCTTTTGGAGTAGGGTTTCCTGGGTTTTTTGTGGTAGGTCATAAAATCGTTGGTACTGTGGTCGTGGTTTGATTTTCTTTTTTGGTTGTAACGAGATTTTTCCTTTAATTATGTTTGTGACATATTGAGCGATAGCTGGTGCTGCTGTGAGTCCGGGTGATTCAATACCGATTAGGTTAATCATCCCCGGTTTCTGAGTGTTTTCATATATTTGGTAGTCTGCCCATCCGCCTTGTTCAGGTGGTGCGAGTTTGCAGCGTATTCCTGCATAGGCATTGATGATGGCTTTTTTTTGGAGGGTTGGGATGAGGTTTTGTGCTTCGTTGAATAGTTGGTTCATTGTTGTTTTTGTGGTTTGTTTGTCATCAAGTTCTTTGATGAATTCTGCGCTGGGTCCAAGGAGTATGTTACCCTCAATGGTGGGTGTGATGTGAACGCCGAGGACACCGAGGTCTGGTACAGGTGCTGGGTAGATCATGGAATTGATGAGTGAGGAATATGCTTTGTCAATTACCAGGTATTCGCCACGGCAGGGGTAGATGTTAAAATCTGGTTTTTCTACCATGGAGAGGATATTGTGGCAGTTCAATCCAGAAGCGTTTATGAGAATGTCGGTGGTTAGTTCGTTTTTTGTGGTTTGTATAGTGAAACGATTTTGTTTATTTTGTATGTTGATGACTTTATGTTCGAGAAAGAAGTTTACACCATTTATTGTGGCGGTTTCTGCAAAGGCGATTGTGCAGGTGTAGGGTAGTGTGATCCCAGCAGTGGGTACCCAAAGGCCGGCGGTGCAGTTAACGTATGGTTCATGTTGAGTGACGGTTTTTTTATTATGTATTATTAGCCCAGATATGTTGTTTTTTTTGCCGATTTCTTTTAGTTTATGTAGGCTA
>JAHJFH010000115.1 GCA_018824925.1 Thermoplasmatota archaeon | reverse complement strand
TACACTCGATGAACTCTATACCCTAATCACTCAGCAGACCGCAGAATACCCACAACACCAACTCCCCTTAGCGGTTCATACCTCAAAACGGCCGAAGTTTAAATAAAACCACTAACAATCCTCACATAGGCCCATGATAAAAAGAACTGATATCCAAAAACTTATAGATTCCTACGACACCACCAATATCTCAATCGGTGTACTCGGAGGCCATTCAGGTCTTGATGTCTGCCGTGGAGCAAAAAAACATGGTCTTCACACGATAGCAGTCTGCCAGAAAGACCGTGAAAAAACCTATACACAATACTATAAAACCCGCACCGATGGAAGAGGCTGCATCGACGAAACCATAGTACTTAACAAATTTGCAGACATCATCAAACCAGAAATCCAAGATAAACTCCGAAAGAAAAATACGATTTTTATCCACAACCGATATTTCTGGGTATATTTCGACTTCAACGACATTGAAAACTCCTTCAACATCCCAATATATGGAACACGAGGAATGCTAAAACTTGAGGAACGTGATGTACCAAAAAACCAATATTATCTCCTAGAAAAAGCAGGGATTCGTTACCCAAAAATCATCAAAAATCCCCAAGATATTGACCGGCTTGTCATCGTTAAGGTCAATGAAGCAATACGGGGCTATGAACGCGCATTTTTCTATGCCACAAATCCAAGGGATTATGAACAAAAAGCACAGGAGTTACTCACAAAGAACATAGTAACCAAGGAAGCCTTGAAAAAAGCAGTCATCGAGGAATATATCGTTGGAGCACAGATTAATTTCAACTATTTTTATTCCATACTAAACCATGAGTTAGAACTTATGGGTACCGATACCCGCCGACAAACCAATCTTGATGGATTAATTCGATTACCCGCTAATGAACAGCTTGAGGTATTAAAATATCTGAAACCAAAAATCATAGAAACCGGACATATTGCAGCTACCACAAAAGAATCGATAATCGAAAAAATCTTTTTACTCGGTGAACGATTTGTCAAAACCACCCAGAAAGAATACCCACCAGGCATCATTGGTCCCTTTGCCCTACAAGGAGCTATTGCCGCAGATCAAGGCCATGAGGAAATGGTCGTTTTTGATGTATCCATGCGCATCCCCGGAAGCCCATTGACCCGATTCACCCCCCATACCGGTTATTTATATGGTGATTCAATTAGTTACGGCGAGCGAATAGCCATGGAGTTGAAATCTGCAATCAAAACAGATCGATTAAAAGAATTAGTCACATAGTCCTCCTTAAAAAACTCAATCTCTACATCCATTTTTTTGATTATATACAGCAGACGATATCGTTTTATAAAAAATCCAAGGGAAACATTAGGTATCAGTTTTTGTTTTCAAAGGCTCTTTTTGTCGTTGTTTAATAGTTTCATAGATATGATCCTTAAATTTGGGATATTTAGCAAGCAATAAATCAAAATTCGTTTTATCAAGCGCATACAGATTACAATAATAATCAGCAACAACCGTCCGCGTCCGAGTCACCTTTTTAATCAAAGCGATTTCCCCAAAATAATCACCCTCTTTCAGCATCGCCAAGACCGTTGTGTTATCATCTGCAAGGACATTAACCGTACCACTACTAATGAAATAGATACAATTCCCGATATCACCCTGTTTAAAAATGATATCGCCCGGGAGAAATATCTGTTGTTCCAACTGTGAAATAACATCACTTATAAAGGCTTTATCAGTATTTTTAAAAAAAGGTACCTTTTGAATCAATTTTTTATTAATCTCTAACGATAACTCCGTTCTAATAGTAGGAGGCAAGTTCCGTAATATTTCATAACCTTCCTGCGCAATTCGATTATCCCAGATATAATGATAATAATCATTGACCTTTTGTCTCACTCGTTTCGAAACCGATTTATAGGTAAGAAATGAGTTAATATCCTCTAATTGTTTGAGATATCTTGCTCGTGTTATATCGATATTTGAAATAAGACTTGCCACATTACCAATAACATACCCATATACACCAACACCTACAATCATCGCAGCCATAGTCAAGATTTTTTGAAGATCAGTTACAGGAGAAATATCCCCATATCCGACGGTTGTTATCGTCGTAATACACCAATAAATCGCATCAAGATAACGGGGAATAGTATCAAGTTGTTCTATTCGAGCAACATAAATCCAAAGGGATGCAATCCAATGCGCGATAAGAAATATCCAAAAGAAAAACACACCTAATCGAATAATACCCGGGTTAATTATCTGTTGATGCCGTAACCGTGAGATAAGCATCCGTAAATCAAACAACTTCAACAAACGAGTAAGACTTAACCATCGTAACACAAGAATCGCAGGAAACATGCTTGATACAAACAGAAAAGGTATTGTTGCCAGAAAATCAAACAGAAAAAGTGAATGAAGATAATTACCTGCGATCTGTTTTCGATCCTTTAACAAAATCCCTTTTGCGTAGGTTTGTGAATTAAATTTAATGAGTATATCAATAGCAAGGGCTAGGGTGACAAGTATCTCAAAAAAAAGATTCGTAATCGTCTGATTATATGCAAGGCGCAATGGAAGATCAATAGCAATATAAATAATTATGATAAGAATAAAAATATCCCAGAGTTGCTTAAGATAATTACCTGGAGATATTGTTTTAAGTGCCATGTTCGCGTATTGAATTATAGTTCAATTATTTAAGTATAATATACAAAATACCATAGTAATAATATT
>JAHJFH010000114.1 GCA_018824925.1 Thermoplasmatota archaeon | reverse complement strand
TGGAGTCAATAAAATAACAACTATGCTCCAAGATTTTGAGGACCAACTTATTGATGCAGAACGAAAACGTGAGGAAGCATCAGCTGGAGCACGTAAATTTAGTGAAGAACTTGATAAAGAAAAGGAACGGCTCGTAAAACTCTGGGATGCTTATAAAAACCAGGAAGAAGAACTATCTATTCAGGAAAAAAGGGCTTCTGAATTAGAAGAAAAACTTCGAGAGGTCGAACAATCAAAACTACAATTAGAACAGGATGTTAACGACCGGCTTAATACCCTTTCACAAAAAATTGAGGAAAAGGACCGCCAAATCAAAGAACTTCATCATATTAAACAACAAGTGGAAGATTTTGAATCCATGCGGACCCAACTTGAAGGAAAACTCGATTCCCTCACTCGAGACAACACTGCTAAAGAAGAACTTATAAATAGTCTTGAAGACCAGGTTGATGAGCTACGAAAATTTGAAAAAATGGCAGAGTTCAAAACGAAGTTTGATGATGTATCTGCTGAATATGAAAAGGAAAAGGAACGACTCACCAAACTTTTTGCTCTCTATGAAGAAACTGAAGCTGAAAATAAAAAAATTAAGGAAGAAGCCAAGGGATGGCAGAACTGGTTTTCATCAAATGAAGAACTATTTACTAAATTATTTAGCAGCGCTGATCACCTTCGAAGGAATGTATCATCAAAACAAACCACATCAAAACAAGAAAACAAATGTCCACCATCAACACCTGAAAAACCTGATATGAAAGACAAACCAAAGAAAAAACTACGGTTGAAAAAATAAATACCACATCATCATTTTTTTTCTTTATTAATTTATTACGACAGTGCTTATCCCATCCTCATTTTCAGTGACTTGAAGTGTGTTTTCCATAAAATGTTTTATTTCATCTACATGGGTTATTAAAAATATTTGATGGAATTTTGCGGAAAAACGATTCAAGGTAGTGATTATGTTATGACGTCTATTTGCGTCCTGGGATCCAAAGATTTCATCAAGGATTATGAATTGAAATGAGCTTCCAGCTCGTTCGGCGATTACCTCTGAAATGGCTAAACGTATGCAAAGGTTTGCGAGGTCCTCCTCCCCACCGGAAAAGCGGGATATTTGATGAGGTTTTCCCTCATCATAAATAAGGAGATTATAATTATCGTCAAGTTCAACTGCTGAATATTTTCCATCGGTTAGTTGTTGAAATAACTCTGAGGCGTATTGGGCGAGTGTTGGCCGTATCTGTGATATGATATAAGTGCGAAATCCATTCATGATTTCTTGTAGGATTTTTAGTTGTTCGTATGATTTTTTGAGAGTAGTACATTGTTTTGTAAGTTCTTTGTGTTTTAGAATGTTTTTTTCTAATTGTTGTAGTTGCTGATTGATAAGGTTTTGTTTTCCTTTGGTGTGTTCTAATTCAATTCGAAGATCTTCTCGGTTTTTTTGTTCGTTGGTGGTTTGTTGTAAGATTGTCTGGTATTGTGTATATGTTTCTTTGATGTTTTTTTGTAAATTTTCGTATTGTTCGTTGTTATATGATAGTGATTCCAGGTTTTTAAGTTGTGATTGATAGGTGGTTATGGTGGTTTCTTCGCGGTGAAGTTCCTCAGTTAGGTTATTGATGAGGCTATGTATTTTTTCTGCTTCTATTTGTTGGTGTTGTAGATAGGTAATTTTTTTTGTCAATGCAGTGAGTTTTTTAGTATATTGGTCTTGCTCTGATTGAAGGTTGGTAAGGTTTTGGTTGATAGTGTTTATTTCATGGTTTTTTTGATTTATTTCCGTGGTAAAATGTGAAAGTAGTGTTTGGTGTTGTGAGCCAAGTACTCGGTTACATGTTGGGCAGTGAGCATCTGGCCCAAGGGTGGTGATGTTATGTTTTTTTTCAGTTATTAGCCTGATATCGTCAGTGAGATGTTTTTGGGTGGTATGTAGTCGCTCTATTTTTTTTATTATTTCTTTGATGTTTTCTGTAATATCGGTGCGGGTTGTATCGGTTGTTTGTATATTTTTTTGTATTGCTGATAAATCTATTTTTTTTTCTGATAGGTTTTTGATTTTTTGTTTTCGTTCCGTGATTGTCTGGGTAAGGGTCTGTATATTTTTTTGTATTTGTGTGCGTTGTTCAATTTGTGATTTTATGGTTTGTAGGGTTTCTTTTTCTTTAAGGAGTTGTTCATAGGTTTGTTGCTGATGCTTGGTTTGTTGTTGTAGAGTTTGTATTTTTGTGGAACTGGTTTTAATTTGTGTCTCTAGGTTTGTTGTGGTGCCGGTGATGTTCTTTTGTTGTGTAGATAGGTTGCTTTTTTCTTGTAGGTATTGGGTTATTTTTAGTGTGCCATCTGGTTCGATGGTTTCGTTTTCTAGGTGTTCAAGGCGATTTTTATTTTCACGGATGTCTGTGCGGATTTCGGTAATGAGCGTGTCAAGGATATCGATGCCGAGCATTTTTAGGATTAATGGTCGGCGTTCGCTAGGATTCATGTTGGAGAGGGCGTTGAGTTCTTTTTGTTTTGCGAAAATGGAAGTGTAAAAGGATCGGAAGTCCATGCCGAGTGTTTTTTGTATGTATCTGGTGACGGTGTCTGCACCTTGGGCAATAATTTTATTGTTGATGGTAATCGTTGCATGTGCGGTAAGGGATTTTCCCGTCATTTCTCTGACGATATGATAGGCATCGTTATTGAAGATGAATTCTAGAGCGACACGACAGGGATCTTTGGTGAGTGCGTGTTCGCGTTTTATGGTATCTGCTCCGGTTCGTGCTGCGGTTGGGCCATAGAGCGTCCAAGCGATTGCTTCAAAAATGGTTGATTTTCCTGTACCGTTAAAACCTATGACGCCCGTGACTCCGTCAGGGAATTCAAGGTAGGTGTTTTTGAATTTTCTAAAATTGGTTAGATGTAATGATTTCAGTATCATATGATTTCAAGGTTGGTTTCGCATTTGGTGAGATATTCAATCCCAAGTTTTTCAATTATTTTTTTGTTTTGTATGTTTTGTTGATTTAGGTAGTGACGGAATTCATGTGCTAACGATTGTAGCTGTTGTTTTTGTGGAAGGTTTAGATTAGGTGTTTGGATAAGTGATGTTTTTATTTCGAAATGTAGCGAGTTTTGTGCATGTCGACGGATAGCGGGGAAATCAAGTGCACGGTAGATGTGTGTTGGGATGTGGTGAAGGTTGAGGCGTATGATTGATTCTTGTGGGTTTATGGTTTGAAGTTGTTTTTTTATTGTGTTTTGTATGGTTTCGAGGGAACAGTTGGTGCAATCTATGGGTGGGAGATCATGCATGGGTCGAGTTGTGGTAGAAATGAATTGGGTTGTGAGTTTTTTTTTAGTGGTAATTTCGATGAATCCTTTTGTGTCTGGTGCTTCGGAAAAGGAGAGTCGTTCTGGTGATCCAGCATAATAGGTGTTGTTTGTGAGTGGGACGTATTTATGGTAGTGGCCGAGAGCTATGTAGTCGTACTGTGATGTTAATTTTTTTATGGGTATCATGAGTTCATTAAATTCATTCATCCTGAATTCTTTGATGTCGGTTACTGCTCCGTGGGCTAGAAGTATATTGTAATCAGCGTGTGTGTCAGGTTGTATTTGAGAGAGCTCATGTTCGTATTCTTCTTTGGAGTTGCATTGGGGGAGAGCGTGGATTGCGAGGGTTGTATCTTGGAATGTGTAGTGGTGACATTCGTAGTGATTTTTGTAAACTAAGGTAATGTTTGGTAGATGGTCAAAGATGGAGAAGATGTGACCGGTTTCTTTGAGTCGTGGTGTTTCGTGATTTCCTGAAATAATGATACATGGTATGTGGGCTTTTTCAAGGCGGATGAGTTGTTCCATAGCGACAGTTATTGCGCGGTTGGTAGGTCGAACTGAGTCAAAAAGATCACCGGCATGTAAGATTAAATCTGGTTTATGCTGTATTGCATAGTCGATACATTGGGTAAATGTGGTGTAGAGGTCGAGTTCTCGTTGGTTGATACCGTCATCTGAAAGTTTCCGATAGGTAGTATATCCAAGGTGGGTGTCAGCAAGATGTAGTAGTTTCATGTTATCGGCGACGTATTCGTTTTATTGCTGCTGCTTCAGCGGTGAGGGTTAGGACATCGAGAGTAGGGGCAATGGGTGGGGCATAGGCTGTTTCCATGCGTTTGAGGTCATCAACGGTCATTGAATTAAGGATTGCTGTTGCGTAGACATTTATGCGTTGAGCTGCGTTTGCACCAACGGCTTGAGCATTAAATATGCGGCCCGTATCTGGTTCTATGCCTGTTTTCATTGTGATTGGCTGGCCTCCAGGGAAATAATCAGGATGTGAGGATCCGGTATATCGACCATGGATGAGTTCTTGGTTTACACAGGCATTGGTAGTTGGTCCAACAGCTGCGATTTCTAGATTGAAGAATTCTGATGTGCGGGTAAGGAGTGCTCCAGTGTGAAGGTGATAGGATCCACCTGCAGCTGAAATACCTGCGGCGATACCTTGTCGAAGGACGATACTTCCAAGGCCAACAAGGATGGGTTCTTTGGTTTGAAAATCTCGATATTCTGTACAGTCTCCTACAGCGTAGACATTTGGTATTGAGGTGCTTGAAGATGAATCAACAACAATTCCACCT
>JAHJFH010000113.1 GCA_018824925.1 Thermoplasmatota archaeon | reverse complement strand
GGGAAACGGGGAGTAAAAAAATCAAAATTTTCGGTGCATGTAAAAACGCGAGCCACTGGGAGAAAAACCAAATAATCTTTTCTTTTCGGCATTCATAGAGTGGGATTTTCCCTCTACGTTTCATTATTTATTTTTCTTGGTTTTTATTGAATATCTTGTCAGCAGGGCACCCTATTTCTTTTTGTTTACAATATTTACAGGCAAAAGAGCCTCTAATATATGCAGTTCCTCCAAAAAATAATATTGAAAGGAGGATAATTAGACCAAGTAGAAGAAATGAAAAATTATATAACAATAAGATTATGCCTCCGATAACGGGAATAATTGCCACAAGAAAATCTGGAATTAAATCGTACCACGAAATTTTCTTTTCTTTAAATTTGTTTGAATTGCCTTGTTTTACAAAAATTGGTGCAATTTTTCCTTTTCCCAATCCACATATTTTTCCATAATAGTAACAATCTTTGCAACTACGAAAGATGACTAGAAGTTCGATACCAACACAGTATGCTAAATAAATGATAACAACTGTAATTCCAAATTCACTTAATATGACGGCCCCAATACTATAGGATATTATAGAGATCAGAATGGCTAAAAGTGGTATTCTTATTGGATAATTTTCATATGGTGTGATTTTGTTCATTTTTCACTAATTGTGTGATGAATTATTGAAATAAAAAAGTATGCTATATATGCATTAACACAATTAAGAGTGTTTTCGAAGCAATAGGGAATAGTTTTCAAATTAGAACTATGCATTAGTTATTTAACCCATTTTTTTATTCAAAAGAAAATAATAAAAAGACCTGAACTATATTATATAGTAATTAAAGGGGAAAAAATTATGAAAAACATTTTACCTTATTTGGTAATAGGTATTTTAGTCCTTAGTGGACTTGGGGCTAGTGCAGCGGTTGTTGACCAAGAATCTATTATGATTGAAACAACTAATGAAACCATCATTGCAAGTAGTGAACGAGGTACCCATACCGTACTTGGGGAATATGGTACAGCAACCTGGTGTGGGTATTGTAAATATGCCCATGGTGCATTAAAGGCACTGTATGCAGAAGGACAATTAGATTTTTATTATGTTTCCTTTGTTTCTGATAAAAATAGTGTTGCCGCAACCTATCTTTCAAGCACATACAATCTTTATGGATATCCAACGCTATGGTTCGACGGTGGGTATAAAACAAATGTCGGTGCTGGTAGTATTCCCAGTGCGAAAAGCACGTATACCTCCAGTATCAACCAATGTCTAGCGCGACCAGTTGAGGATGTTGATATTGATTTATCCATGACCTGGTTAGGTAGTACCGAGATGCAAATTGATTGTATCGTTACTAACAATGAAGCAGACATATATGGTGGAACGGTACGGGTGTATATTTGTGAAAAAGAATCAAGCATGGGATGGAAAGACACTGCTGGTGTAACCTATACAATGCCATTTTTAGACTTTGCTTTTTACTCACAGCTCTCAATTCCCGCCGGTGGTACCTGGAGTGATACCATGGTATGGAATGGCGCTGCCCATGGATATGGATCAATTACTGAAGAAAATATGATTATTATTGCTGCTGTTTATAATGATGAATGGCATCAAGGGTATTCATATCCACCATCGACCAACCCATTTGATGCATATTATGTCGATGAATGTGTGGCTGTTTATGTGAATGCTCCCCCAGAAGTACCGACTATTGATGGTCCAGCAACTGGACAAACCGGAGTGGAATACAACTATACATTTGTAACAACAGACCATGAAAGTGATCTGGTATATTATTGGATAGATTGGGGAGATAGCTGTCCTGCTGTTGAATGGATTGGCCCGTATACCTCTGGTGAAATTGTAACTGTCGCGCATACCTATGATACTCAGGGTGACTTTATCATTAGTGCCAAGGCAAAGGATAGTTCTGATGCTGAAAGTGATTGGGGGACTCTCGAAGTCACTATGCCGTTATCCCAGGGAACCACAGATTCTATCTTTGGATGGACTATCATTCGTGGGTTTATCGGTAATTTGAAGAAACAAGGGAATGATTTGTATTTCCGGGCAATTCGATTACACTAT
>JAHJFH010000112.1 GCA_018824925.1 Thermoplasmatota archaeon | reverse complement strand
TTATCAAAGGCTGGTGTACTCATAATTACAATTTTCTTTATTTTTATCGCCACAACACCAGCAATAAGCACGAACATAATTCCAAATAATTCCTATGAAAACACGACGATGAATTGGTATTGGAAACCACCCTATCCAAACTATGCACCAATGGGGATGCCCGATTTTGATCAACGTCAGGATTCATGGCAAAGTATCTGTGATGGCGGAAATGGGATTGCAGACAGCACTGCTGTAGGAGACGATATACAGCTCATACCCACAGGTAGCACCGTCCCCTTCGGAGAGGTTATTATCGCCCCAGGTCCGAACTGTAAACTGGATACCGTACCCGCGGGTGATGATAAAGTCAAATGGGTGTTCTGTGGACCTACTGCGGTGGCAAATTGTTTTTGGTGGTTTGACTCAAAATTTGCTGACCCGGCAGGAACACCAGGAGATGGCGTCGATACGTTTGCATTAGTTGAGGATTATGGTGCAGGAGATGATCATGCCTTTGCTAATGTACCGTTATTAATTGAAAAACTTGCTAAGGACATGAAAACCTGCAGTCTAGGAACAACAAAAATTACTGATATGGAGGATGCTGTCAATCAATGGCTAGTTACTACAGGGTTAGATACTCGTTTTGATGTCAATCGCTATGATAAACCCACCTTTGCGTTTGTGGAATCAGAAATTGAACGAAGCCAGGACGTTATTTTATTATTAGGAGATTATCAATATATCGAAGGAGAAAAACAGGTTGATCAAGAACAAATAGGATGGGCATATTGGGACCCTATACAAACATTCACATTATGGGATTACCAGGAGTTTGTTCCTACGGTAAATCGACTTGATGCAATACAAATATGTATTACTGGTGGCCCAGGCCCAATCGGAATTAACGTGTATGATGCAGCCGGTGCTCTTTTAGGTACCTCAATATTTGACCCTGGCCCACTCCCTGCAGCAACATGGGTTCAATTCCATTTCACCCCCCATATCGATTTAATCCCCGGGAATCAGTATCATTTTGATGTCTGGAAAATGGATGATAGTTATTACTATGAATGGTTCTTCCTATTTGGAGATGTGTATCCTCCGGGAATGGCCTGGATGGATGGTAATCCATTTGAAATTTATAGTATGGGGCCATTTGATTGGACCTTTAAAACAGAATACTATGATCCTATTCCTGGATGCTATCGTATGAATGGTCATTTTGTAACCTGTGCAGGGGTAAATTCACAGGAGTTTAAAATCGGGATTTCAGATCCTGATATGAATATTGCAAATCCTGGTGGAGGAAGTCATAACAATCCACAGAATGTTTCCCATGATATCTATAATGTAACAATTGGTTCACCCTGCCCTGATCTTTCATATAATTGGTGGTTACCGGATTATAATTCTGGTTGGATGTACACCATTGTTGAGCAGGCTCTTATTATTTGCCCTGTTGGCGATGATGAACCCCCCGTTGTGGATATTGTTACCCCTGTTGAAGGATATTTCCATTTCTCAGGCATCCCATTGTTCCCTACCTTACTAAATTTAATTGCTGATACCATGTCATTAGGTGGATTTCGATTAAATCCCTTGCAGATCGCTGTCGCAGATAATAATGACCTCCCAGAAGATATCGTGGTAACAATTCTAATCGATGGTCAAACCTTAGGATCCTGCATATGGAATAGTGCAAATCAATACCATGAACTTCCATGGACGGGACAGGGGTTGGGAACCTTTATGCTGAATGCTACCGCAATGGATACCTCTGGAAATATAGGATGGGCTGAGCGAGAAGTCTGGTATTTCTGTTTCCTCCCATAGAAAAAGGGGATTTCCCTACCCCATATTTTTTCTTTTATTCATGTGGAAAGTATTTTAAGGACCCCCGGGTTTCATTATAACCTAGGGATGGGTCATGCAACTGGCGGGTAAAGAAAGTGCCATATCCGAGTTAGTCGGTACCATGTTATTAATGTCCATAGTTGTCGGAGTATTTGGTCTTTTATATATAGGCGTTATGGACTATGATTTCCACGAGGAATCACCACTAGTACATATTGTTGCCTCAATCGAAGGACCAAATATCGTATTTGAACATCGAGGTGGGCCAGATGTTGGCATACATGGAAAAATTATTATCACCATTGGTGGAAATGAAACTCAGGTAACCATCAGTGATTATCTAAATACCACAGCAAAACAAAATGGTCTCTGGAACATCGGTGAACAGGTAGTATACCCTGTTGGCGATATTGCTTTTATGCAGGTAAAAGCCACCGTTATCGACGAACATAACGATTACGTACTCCTCACAGGAATATTACAAGAAGGTGAGGTCAATGACCTCATCATTGTCACTCTCGATGCCACCGATATAACACCCAATTCAGTCACACTTCATATGAATTATAATTTCCGCAACCGAACCGGAGATCTCCGCTTTGCCTACAAAGAATACAACGGGGGGTGGAATTATACCACATGGATACATGGTCAATCCGGATCAGGATTCTATAATGAGACCATAAATGGTTTAACAACCACATTGTATTACTATCAAGCAGAACTCCAATACTGTCTAAATATTTCTACAGGTGAAAATAAAAGTTTCATCTACACGGGAACTGAACTAAATACAATAACACCCTATAGCATTGCGGCGACACCACTATTAGTAACAGCCCAGGGTTCAGATCTTCTTGATTCTGTATCATTATGGTATCAATATTCACCAGATAATATCACCTGGAGTACGAACTGGTGGGATACTGAATGGGGCGCGCGTCGGCCAATTAATTTGTTTGTCTCTGCGGGATCAACTCCCTCTGATTGTCAAGTGCTTCTCAACATCAGCTATGAGCCACAGATGAACATGGATTTCGGTGATCTGCGGTTCATAGACTATCAAGATAATATCACGGAATATCCCTATTGGATTGAAAACAAAACTGATGGCGAACGAGCATATGTTTGGATCAGACTTGATCAATCATTAGTTCCTCAAAACCACACTATTCTATGGATGTACTATTATAACCCCAGTGTAACTACGACCAGTGATGGTGAAATAACCTTTTATTTCTTTGACACCTTCGAAGGAATAGTGCTTGATGTCGACTGGCAACCAAATGCCGTTGACTATGCTGTCACAGCCAACACCCTCCGAATTGGGCAGGGAACCATCTCAACCCTATTTCCACTGACGGTTAATCTAAATGATGGATATGTTCTTGAATCCAGAGTAAAATATCATGAAACTACAGGTAATACCAGTGGTTCACTAACCGCAAGTTCAGATCAATTCCCAGAAATAAATAATAATGGTATTGATGCCCTCTGTTGCCTACACCGTCCACTTGGCACCACAGATATGCAGCGTTTAATAGCACGCGGATCCTCCTCAGGTTTCGACTGCGGATCAAGCACTATTGACACCCTCAACAACAATGAGTGGTACATTCTCAGTCAGCATTTCCATGTGGGGGGTGTAAATCTCCAAATCAATCGTTCGATTGACTTACCATTTGGCTGTGGTTGGATAAAAAATCTCCGCTATATCGTACTAGGTGCCTATCAAAGCGTCGCATCTTATAATATTCAGGATACTAGCTATGACTGGGTACTCGTCCGCCGCTACATGAATGTAGAACCTGAACAATATATTGGTGATCAAGAGTTCGTTGGCTGGCATCAATGGAAGGATGGTACCAACCCCGATACAACACATCCTTGGACATGGAACTTCAATTTTCCCGAGGGGGCAGGATACTATGAATTCTATAGTATCGGCCATTATGCAAGCATTGAAGAAAATCATCCTACCACCGCAGACACACACTGTTATTTCTATCCAACAAATCCCCCCACCGTAGTTACTGTCGATTCAAACACTTTCTTAATCTTCACTGAACTAATAATGAGTTATGATTTCAAAGATTTCAATTATGGCTATATTGCCTTTGCCTATAAACGAAATGTCGAGCCCAATTGGCATTACACCTTCCCCGTTGGTCGTAGTGGATCAGGAACGTATTCGAAAGTAATCCACACACCAGCTCTATTTAATCTATATAGATACAAAGCCTTGCTTTTATATGATATAACCTTGATTGAAGGAGCAGTAAAAACCTTCATGCCACCCTTCCCATAATCATTTGATTACATCGTACATTTCTTCGAGTCTAGGGAACTATAATGTTATAAAGTACAATAACTTACTAAAGTAAATCAAATGACTCAAATAAGTACTGCACAGAAGGGAATCATCACCAAACAAATACAACAAGTAGCCAAACAAGAGGGACTTACCCCCCAGGTTATATGCAAAGGTGTAGCAGCTGGCCATATTGCAATCCCTCATAATCCAATACATGCACCCCGACCGCTTGGCATTGGCAAAGGATTACGCGTAAAAGTAAATGCCAACATCGGCACCTCCCGAGAGCATTGTGACCTCACAGAAGAACTTGAAAAAGCACGGGTAGCTGAAAAAGCAAAAGCCCATTCCATTATGGATTTATCAACCGGTGGGAACCTAAAAAAAATCCGAACAGAATTATTAAAAATCATTTCTATACCTTTTGGAACAGTACCCATCTACGAAGCCGGTATCAAAGCAATTGATAAACACGGGTCAATCATCGACATGACCGAAGATGACATGTTAAATACCTTTGAACAACAAGCAAAACAAGGAGTTGATTTCATGGTCGCTCATGTCGGGGTCACCAAAGAAAGTGTCATGCGATTAAAACGACAACATCGACTTATACCCATGGTATCTCGTGGAGGATCCTTTCATATGGCATGGATCATCCATAACGATCAAGAAAACCCACTCTATACACACTTTGAATCACTTTTAGAAATAGCCAAAACCTATGATGTCACACTCTCCCTAGGAGATGGTATGCGATCAGGAGCGCTCTACGATTCAAATGATCGGGCAAAATTCCAAGAGCTTCTCATCATCGGGGAACTCGTTGAAAAAGCCCGAAAGTACGGTGTACAAACCATGGTAGAAGGCCCAGGACACATGCCCTTAAACGACATTCCAGCAAACATACAACTCATGAAAACCATAACCCGTGATGCACCCTATTTTGTTCTCGGCCCCCTCGTCACCGATATCGCACCAGGATACGACCATTTTGTGGGAGGTATCGGTGGAGCTCTCGCGGGGCTCCATGGTGCCGATTTCCTCTGCTACGTAACCCCAGCTGAACACCTCTCATTACCCGATAAAGACGACGTCCGAGAAGGAGTCATAGCAACCCGCATTGCTGCACACGCGGCAGATCTTGCACGAGGAATCGACCGCAATATCGACCAGGAATTCAGTCTCGCCCGAGAAAACCTTAACTGGGAAAACATGTTCAAACTCTCAATAGCTCCCGAAAAAGCCAAACAATACCGGGAAAAACGATTACCACTAGAGGACACTTCAGCCTGCTCAATGTGCGGACGTCTCTGTGCTATAGAACTGGTAAAACACTACCTAAAAGAAACCACAGATGACTAGTACATCATCCTTTTTTTAAAACGTTTTTATAGAAGAGGGGTATTGCGGGTGTAATGTTACCCCTAGTATATGCTATCCCTGCATCCATACTTGGTCTCATTTTTCTCTATAAAGCATCAGATATCCTTATTATAGGAACCTCAAAAACAGCAGCGCGACTCGGCATCTCAGCCCTGATCATCTCATTAATAATCGTCGCATTCGGTACCTCCGCCCCAGAATTTGCTATATCCGTCGGTGCCGCATTTCAAACACATACGGACATTTCTATTGGAAATATTATAGGTTCATGTATCGCAAATTTACTATTAATATTAGGAGTTAGTGCAATCATACGACCTATCAGTATCCACAAATCCGTCATCAAACGAGAACTACCCATCCTCATACTCACCACAGGCATCTTTCTCATATTTAGTGCCAGTAATCTCTTAGATACATATCATATCATCGGTGGTTCTCTATTCATCATATTTTTCATCATCTTTCTACTCTATTTCTATCATGTCGCACAAAAAGAACGAAAACACACCATAAAAATAGATAACGGTAGCCAACATAAAAACACAATTTTTATTATTCTTGGAATCACTGGTGTCGTACTCGGTGCATGGTTACTCATTGAAGGATCAGTTAGTATCGCCAATGCCATGGGTATACCCCAAATCGTCATTGCCCTCTCAATGGTAGCAATTGGTACCTCATTACCCGAACTCGTTGTATCAGCCATGGCCGCTTATCGCAATGAAGCAGATATCGCTGTGGGAAACATCATCGGATCCAACATTTTCAATATCCTTTTAATCCTAGGAGTAGCCGCGGTCATTATTCCATTGAACACCCTTGGTTCAATAATACATATCATCTTCCTCATGCTGGCTACCCTTTTCATGGTCCCCATTCTCTATACAGGGTATACCATAACCCGTGCTGAAGGGTTCTTGCTCCTACTACTCTACAGTGGATATATGATCATACTATTTTCCCCACCACTTCTTTAAACTGACAACCCAATGAAACGCTATATAAATGAACAAATGATTTCCTAAAAAATGATGGGTGAGACCTCTGAGAAAAAAACACAGCAGATCCTTCCAATTCTAATCATGGGCGCCCTCTTTGTCATCATTCATGGAATCGCCTTACTAGTAATCGGTCCTTTTGACGATGCAGGCCTAGCAGCATTTGAAAACCCCGAAGATCCTGTAAATCTTCTCTATTTTTTTGTCATCATACTCAGTATGACCGCATTATTACTCCTTATCGCAAAATATTGGAAAAAACAGGTCATACAATTCATAATCCTTGGAGCCATCGGCTACACAGCCTTTTTTGTGTTTTATCCCCTCATCGCACTCATAGTTACCGACCTTATAAGCCTCATACTCTCCATCTCCCTCGCAGCCATCCTTGTATTTTTCCTCTATAGATACCCTGAATGGTATGTCATCGATATCTCCGGAATCATCATCGGCGCAGGTGCAATCGCCATCTTCGGCATATCCCTTGACATCTCACTTATTCTCATTCTTCTCATAGCACTCGCCATCTACGACGCCATCTCTGTATACAAAACCAAACACATGATAGATCTTGCTGACACAGTAATGGATCTAAAACTCCCAGTCCTGCTTGTTGTACCAAAAATCAGACGATACTCACTCCTGAAAGAAACCAAAACACTAAAAGAGAAACTCAAAGACGGAGAAGAACGTGATGCATTCTTCATGGGTCTTGGCGATATTGTCATGCCCGGCATCCTCGTAGCAGCTGTCTATCATACCCTCGATAACGGCCTACTCATCGCCCTCGCTGTCATCATCGGCACCCTCATCGGCTTTACCGTCCTAATGACCTTTGTTATCAAAGGCCGACCACAAGCCGGCCTCCCCGCCCTCAACGGCGGCGCCATCCTCGGCTACCTTCTCTCCAGCTACCTCCTTTCCGGTACCATCCAAGGAATTACCCTCCCCTTTTAACCCACAATATTAGTACGCTTTTGAAAAATGATGATCCTCGCAAAAAAGCTTATGTTCTGAATGCTGCAATGGCTTCCCACATACCGGACAACGGACTTGAGAAAGAAAATGCTCAAGCCATATATCACGAACCTGTGCCACATTCTCCTTTTCAACACGCGCTAACATATCATGAAGCTTTGGTGTAGTAGCAACCTCACGCAACTCCGTGTAATCAATCTCACGAGGCCTACTTCCATACTGAGAATTCGTGGTTTCATACTGCATCCGTTTCCCCTTTGGAGTCACTTGTTCCTTCCTACGACCAATCATTGCTGCCGCAATCACCACACCACTGACCAATCCACCAAAATGTGCAAAATGAGCGGTAGTTGTCTGTCCCCCTAAAAAAACAAACACGGTTTCCATAATCGAAAATAGAATCGCTGCATACAACACCTTAATCTTCATAATAAACATAATCCCTATCGGAATCGGCATTACCACCTCATCCCAAGGATAGGCATAGGCAAATGCTCCTAAAATACCAAATATTGCTCCAGATGCCCCCACCAACGGAATCGATGATACACCTGGATCAAGATTCAGCACAGCATGGGTTAAGGAACCACAAATACCCGTAATCAAATAAATAAGAAGAAATCGCTTCCATCCAATCCGATCCTCAAACGCAATACCCATAAAGAAAAACACCAGCATATTACCAAGCAAATGCAAAGCATCTGCATGTACAAACATCGCGGTAAACAAGGTATAAATCTGTGGGGAAAACTCTACTGATAAATAGACCGGACGAAACCCTAATTCACCAATGATTTCCTGCCGAAAAATAATTGACAGAAAAAACACAATGAGATTTGCGATAATAAGCGCATAGGTCATCATAATTTTTTTAAAATACGCAATAACAATAGTGCTGACCATAATTATTATTGCAAGTATCGAGATACTACTAAGTGAAAAGACCGTTAGTTCCATTGACGTTTTCTCCAGTCACGTATGATAAGCGCGAGGGTGAAAGTATATACTCCTACAATAAGGATTTGGTTTTTAAAATCAACAATGGAAAAAGAGAAATCCTGCTGATATATTGGTTCAGATAATTCCCAATCATGGAAAAACACCTCCGCAAAATATGTCGCGACATCAGGGTTTTCTACAATCAAACCTGCTTCTCTATTATTCAAAACAGAATTTTCATTCCAATTAATACTTGAAATAAGAACTGTGGTGTTATCAACAATCATTCCTTTCGTATGAGAATTGGTAAAAATAGACCAGTTAGTATACAGATATTTGACTTTTATCCCATATTTTGTAAGTTGTTTTTTTGTTAGATTTATTTTTTCATTAGATGGTTCATATACCGGATTATAATTAAGAATCACCCGAATATCAAGACCTTCCTTAGCCTTTTCAATAAGACGGGAAACAAACGGATTTTGTCCATCGGTCCAATTCGGATAAATGTAGAGTTGTTGAACATAGATACATTCATGGGCTGAATCGATTAATTGACAAATGGAACTGTTGCTTGTATCAGGTGAAAATATGGGGATGATGGTGAAATTACCTTGATACTTGGTGTTATTGAAACAAGGGACATAGTTTCCCTGGGGGGCAGAGGTATCTAGCATAAATGAGTCAGAAAGCTGAAAATCTTTAGAGGCTATGGAACAGCTATCGACACAAAAGGGATTATAATCATGCGCAAACACGGCATTGAAATATTCAGCGATTTGGATATTATGGATCACGATCCCCCATTCACGATTACCAAAACTAGGGTCAGAGGGTACACCAGTTTTTACCCAGTTGCAGCTTTCAACAATCACGGTTGCATTATCAAGTATGAGATATTTAGCATGATTAAATGGATATCGTGCATAGATTTTTTTTGAAGCATCTGAAACGATGAACCGAATCTGAGCTCCAGCGTAATGAAGCTTCATGAGAATGTACTGCTCACGCTCATCAATTCCTCCAATGGGTGAGCCTTCCATAAATATTTTAATACTGATATTTCTATGCAATGCTTCCAGTAATGCTTGAAAGAGCGTAGGACTGGTGAATTCATACATGTTCAGGTAAATAGTATGTTGTGCCTGTGCGATTTCTTGTATGAGGGTACGATGGCTGCAATCCGGTGAGACAAATGGTGTTACCGACCCATAAAAAGTATATTCAGCAGGTGTAAAGGTAGACTGGCCGATTTTATAGATACGGTTATGATTCCAATCACATGATGAATTTGTATCAAGTGGCAGGTTATTGATTAGTACCCGTTTGAGTATTCGTCCGGTTCCTAAAAGGGGGAGGGGCCCATCGATCCACCAGGTTGTATTTAGGATGTTCGTGGTACCATAGCATACTAGATCTATAGTTATATTACTAGGTGATTTTAGGGCTACAGTGCCTTTTGTATTACTTAATATAATGGTATGTGATGTGTTAAGATTTGGTATGGTGGTTTGGGCATCAACCTCATATTCGTAATTTGGTAAATACCCGGTTTGATGATAAAAAGCGGTTGCATTTTGGGTGATATACCACGTAGCATAGGGAGGAATAATGGTGGGGGTGGGAAAAAGGATTTTATATTGATCGATGGCTCTTTTTTCTGGGGTTGATGTAAGATACCAACCAGACATATTGAGATGGTATGATGTGGGGTTGTATAGCGCTATGTATTCATTATGAAGATTGGGGTGGGTATGGTAATATAGTTCAGTTATTTTAAGTGCGGTTGCGTTGGTGTCATAGATGAGGGGGATAAGGGTGTAATGGAGGGTGTATTTGTTGTTGGTTTCATCGGCTTCTAGTACGGTGTTTGATGGGTCGGTTATTACCTGTATGGTATGTGTTCCTGCGGGTATACCCGTCGTATCGAATAATATTGAGGGGTATTTGTAATAATTTGATATCGAGATATACTGTTGTGATCCAAGGAAGGTGGTGATGTTGTGGTGGCGATGATAAAAGGCGATGGTTGCGTTTGTGGCATTGATAGTTCCTTGATTTTTTATATGTGCTTTTATTCTTATCTGTTGACCTTGTATGAATTGCTGTTGCTTATGAGAGTGACTATCCCATAATGAGATGTTTGTGGGAAGGAGATCAGGGGCATCAAGGGTGATTTTGAGTGTTAATGTATCCCCGGCGATTGGGTCGGTTAATGAATGGGATTGAATCTGGAGTTCTGTACTTGTTCCGGGTTTTGGTGGATGGGGCATAGTGGTTACAGTGATGATAGAGATTTCATGTGGGGCTAAAGAGATAGATGTGGGGGTATGGGTGGTTGTCCATGTGGTGGATGAATGGGCTACAGTGATGGTGTAGGTATCGGTAAATGCGCCATTGTTATGTAAAAAGATTGGTATGGTAAGTGGTTCATAGGGGGTTGTAGTATAGTGATCGAGTTCACTTTTTAGGTAATGGGTATATTCTCCGGGTTGTACCTGAAGGTTCTTTTGGAGCATCTGGGATGTGAGGTTTTGATTGAGATATTTTATGGTATAGTGTTTACCAAGGGGTACTGCGAGTTTATAGTATCCGGGTAGTGTTGGGGTATTATCATCAGAGATACTATTATTTTCGAGGAAGTATAAAGTAAGAAGGTGATTATTGTTGGTGGTGGCGAGGAGTGGTGTATTTTCTGGGAGAGTGGTAGTGGGCTGTAGTTGTCCTAGAAGATAGCCACCGGGTGTTGCATTTGTTGTATAGCTTGATAAATCGAGTAATGAGATGTTTCTAACAGTGTAATAGGTATGTGTTTGGTTTCTAAATTTTATGATAAGATACGCAGTGTTTGCATTTCGAAGGTTTTGTTGG
>JAHJFH010000111.1 GCA_018824925.1 Thermoplasmatota archaeon | reverse complement strand
ATCAATATTGAGACAAAAAAACTAAGAAAAAGAGAACCAATGATATTTTGTTTTAATTCATTGTTCCACATATGTTCTGCATCGATAACCCCAAGATGATAGGCTGAGCCAAGTCGTGAACCAAGTGCTGTGTTAATATTTCCCCTAAGCGCAATAACCGCAGGTATTACAACCAGCAAACCAGGGATTTTCTGAAATAACGTAATCATTGCACCGAGAGTATTGCCGGTGAGAATGCCGCCTATCCCACATATAATTAGGAGGGGGAGGCTCTGTTTCATGACCCCCTTGGCTAACATAACTTCCCGCCTCCATTGTGCTCAATCCTCGTTCTTTTATAGATAACATTTTCTATATTGGTCCCAAACCTGATCGATATATGCCTCCATGGCATTGATTCGCTCAGTATCTATTTCAGGTCTAAATAAATGGCCAAATCGACCCTGATATTTAATCCATTCTATAAGTGGTTTCCGCTCTATTTTTCCCTCAAAGATTAATTTACTCTTTCCATTAAACTGCATTTCTTCATGTTCAAATTCATACAATGCCCAAGCACCTGTTTCCACTGCTAATCGACCCATTTCAATGGTACGTTCCATACTGAATCGCCATCCCGGCGGGCAAGGTGCCATAATTTCTATGTATTTTGAGCCTTTAATCCCTTTAGCTTTCTGTACCTTTTTATACAAATCCTCAGGGTAACTAATACATGCCTGCGCAGCATAAGGGGGGTGATGGGCTCGGACAATATCGCCCATTTCTTTTCGATTTTCTGTTTTTCCTCCAACAGTGGTAGTCGTCCAAGCACCAAAGGGTGTTGCGCCACTTCGTTGAATACCTGTATTTGAATAAATCTGATTATTATAACAAATATAAATGAAATTGGTACGTCGTTCTATCGCTCCTGATAATGCTTGAATACCAATATCATATGTACCACCATCACCTGCCCAGGCAACAACAGTGGTATCTGTTTTACCCTGTTGCCGTAACGAAGCCTCCACACCAGAGGCACCTGCTGCAGCAGCTTCAAAAGCAATATTCATAACGGGTATTTCAAATGAGGTAAAGGGATAAAGACTTTCAATCACCGCTGTACAACATGCTGGGATAACCATGATGGTATTTTTACCTAGAGCTTTTAACACAATCCGCAGACCGATTGTTGCGGGGCATCCAGGACAGGCAGCATTCCCTTGTAAAATAAATTCTTCTGTTGGAAGGTCTTTAAGCGCCATCTATTTTACCTCCGCATCAAATCCATACCAAATTGGATGATCTACCGTTTTTTTCATCGCAAATGCGCACATTTTATTGATATCCGTATAGGGGACATCTTTACCACCAAGCCCTGCAATAAAGCTGGTTACCTTCTGGTCAATAGATCCAAATAATGCAGCTTTAACTTCGGTAGACAACGCCCCTTCATTACCCACTGAAATGTTACGGTCAATAATAATTAACTCAGCTTGTTTTGCAAGAGAAATAATATCTTCTGTTGGAAACGGTCGAAATACCCGAACACGTGCCAGACCAATTTTGATCCCTTGTTCTCGCAAGTGATTTATAGTTACCTTACTTTCAGCACCGATAGCGCCCATAGCTAATACGATATATTCCGCATCCTCACACCGATATTTTTCTATCAAATCCCCATGGAATCGCCCAAAGGTTTTTTGCCATTCCAAAGCAATTTTCTTTATCTGTGTTTTCGCTGTTTCTTGGGCGGTTTGCATGGCTCGTCGGAGTTTTTCATAATAAACCGTACCAATGATATTGCCATGTGTTATGGGGTTGCCGACATCAAGCTCCCACCCTGGTTTATAGGTTTTTACATATGCATCAATTTCACTCTGTGAGGGAATATCTGCAGGCATGGATGTATGAGATAAAATAAACGCATTATAATTGATCATTACTGGCAATAAAATGTTAGGGTCTTCACCTAGACGGAATGCCTGAATAACTGTATCAAAAATTTCTTGGTTACTACTACAGTAAAATTGAATCCACCCAGTATCTCGTTGACTGATTGAGTCATTTTCATCCGCCCAAATATTCCAACCAGGGCCAATAACACGGTTTATATTACACATAATAACGGGAAGACGTGCGAGGGCAGCCCAGTGAAGCATTTCATGCATGAGAAGTAATCCATGTGCTGAGGTGGCTGTAAAGGTACGCGATCCTGCAGCGCTAGCACCAATACATGCTGCCATTGCTGAATGTTCGCTCTCAACACAGATATAATCCCCTTTGAATTCTCCGGTTTTTACATAATTAGCGATACCTTCAACAAGAGTAGTTTGGGGTGTGATAGGGTAAGCGGCTACAACTTGAGGTTTTGCCATTACCGCAGCTTTAGCAGCAATGTAGTTACCAGTATCTATCATAATGGTCATTCTTTTTTTGCCTCCCGT
>JAHJFH010000110.1 GCA_018824925.1 Thermoplasmatota archaeon | reverse complement strand
TGTTGATTCCTTTCTTATGATTAAAAAACCATAGCAAGGTTATTGTTTTTGTGGTACCTCTGAAATCACTACTTTAACGGTATCCGCAGGCTTATTATGTTGTATTTGATGAACCTCTGTAACTATTATTTTTACGTTCTGGCCGATCGCTTGGGTAAATCGATTGCGCAATTCCAAAAGTAATTTCTCAACCGAAATACCCGTATTGCGTAATTCATCATCGATAACGATGAGCACCTCAATTAATTCATGGGTTCTTTGAATGATTTGGAATTGCTTGATTTTATAGGTATGATAGTCATGCATAGTTTTTGCTGGAATTCCGGTGATGGTAAGCGGTGAGAGTAATGAACCATCTGGAAGACTTAGAAGGTCCGTAGTTCTTCCTTCAATACATTTGATTAATTGGGAATGTAGAGAACAACGTGATGATGTTAAATAAGGAGTTACGAGGTCATTTATACCCGTATAACGGATGATTGGAGTACCATTGCCATAGAGTTTGGTAACTACAAGTCGCCCAGGTGTTTCAGAGGTTACGGGTTGGTTCTCTGAATCTAGGAATTCTAAATACACAAAATCTGAATGGACATGATAATGTTCATGACTCGGGCATTGAAACGCTAATGGCCCTGCTTCTGTCGTCCCATAGACATCACGTATTGGGGTGTTAAATGCATGATGGATGTACTCTTTCGTATAGGTATCCAGCATTGCACCACTTGAAAAAATATATTTAGGTTCCAAAGAACCCCCCTTTCCATGACATCGGAGAAACGCTAGTTTTCGTAGCATATTAGGATCTGATCCAATAAACTCAGGTTTAAATCGCTCAAGTAACATCATGACTTCTTTGGGGGGTTTTGTAATATCTATATATAATATATTAGATAACTTGAGAAATCGATGTAAGAACGGAATAGCACTTGATGTAAAAATCATATGTTCAACACTTCCGAGTGATGTATCGATGATCATGGCGATACGAGATGAACGCCAGTTTCCGCTATAGGCACGAAGTGTCCTTACAAACCCACCTAGACTTTTTATCGCTGAGAATAGATCGGTATAAATAAAAACAGGTTGACCCGTTGAACCTGAAGTATGAATAAGAAACCCCTGATCCACATTGTACGTTGGGGTAATTATCCCCAAGGGATAATGACGGCGAAGATCATCTTTAGATATCAATGGAAGTTTAGATAGATCAGCAAGTGTCTGAACATCATATGGTCGAATATTTGCTGCGATGTATTTTTCACGATAAACAGGGGCCATAAATGCTTGTTTTACCATGTTTCGAAGCATCGAATTCTGGTACCGCTCCAACTTTTCAGAAGTGATATGCCAGAGTCGATTGACATCACTTAGGTAGCTTTGAGCCACACGCAAAAGAAACGCTGGATTAAGGAATTGATTCATTGTGGATAAAGGCCCAAGATGATTTTTAGGTAAATTAGTATTTCGTTGATACATTGAATAAATAGACAGATAAAATTAGAAATGGCAACAGATGAAATGCTTTTATAATGCTGAGGCATCCTTAGTAAATAACTACTTGATATCATGGGCTTTTTAACATTAGCGCAGAGTTTTTTTGTTGCGCAATTGAACCAAAAACGTTCACAGATCGCTATTCAACGACTTCGTGAAAAGAAATTTCGTCGTATACTTCATCATGCCTACACCCATTCCTTGTTTTATCAAGAATTATATGAACGAGCAGGTATTTCACAAAATGATCTCGATACGATATCAATAACAGACTTACCCGTAATCGATAAAGAAATGGTGATGCAGCATTTTGATGAGCTCATAACAGTAAATGATGTGAAACTAGGGGAAATATTTGATTTTCTTGAACAATATTCAAATCCAGATGCTCTTTTTCATAATAGATATCATGTTGTGCATACCTCAGGATCATCAGGTAATATTGGGGTCTTCATTTTTAGTCAAAAAGATTGGGATCGGTTTTTTCCATATAGTACACGATTGTTTGACTTTCGATTTCGACGTAATCGAACAGCCTTTTTTGGCGCCGTCGACGGGCATTATATCGGTGTAAGCTTTAATTCATGGCTCGGAAAAGGTATTACCCGGTTTTTTGTCAAACCCCTGATTTTGGATATAACCAAGCCACTTGAGGAAACAATATATAAATTAAACCAGTTTCAACCAACGATTCTTGGTGGCTACTTTACCGGGTTAAAAATATTGGCGGAACAACAAAAACAAGGACGATTACAGCTCCATCCAGAACATATTGTCTCTTGTGGTGAGGGAATTATCCCCCATGATAAACAATATATCGAGGAGGTTTTTAATGCACCAGTATCCAATCTTTATGGTTTAGCTGAGTGTCCGTTTCTGGGTGCGGGTAAAAATGAATATCAAGGGATTTATCTGATGGATGATATTGCTTATGTTGAGATTATGGATGATCATGTGTTGCTTACGAATCTTTTTAATTTTACACAGCCATTAATCCGATATAAAATCACAGATTTTTTTGTAAAAAAACATGATACGCAAAAAATTTTACCATTTACTCTAATTGATGATATCGTGGGTCGTGCTGAGGCAATGGTTTGGTTAGAAAATAATAATGGGATACGTGATTTCATCCATCCTATCATTTTTACGGAGTTCTATGTAAAAGGATTGAATCGATTGCAGATTCATCTTAAAGACTCAAAATCTTTTGAATTCCTGGCAGAAATACATGATGCAAATCCATAGAAGGTTCTAAAAAAAATTTCTGAAAAATTGGATCTCATACTCGCGGAAAAACAATTCACTGATGTCCGCTATTCCGTTAAAATAGTTGATCAATTGCGGGTTGACCCAAAAACAGGTAAATATCGGCTTGTAATCCCACCGACTTAATCACTTTTTTGTTGCTATAATAAGATATTTCCAGTTATGGTGAGGTGGTCGTAAATTTTTTTGCACATGAAATCCAGTTGACTCTAATATTGTTTGGAGTATATGGGATTGAATATGATGAGTTGGTCCAGTTATTAATCGTTCAAGTTTGATAAATAGATGTTGGATCCAGGAGGCATCAGGATAGACCTCGATGATACATAGTGTTCCATTTGGTTGTAATATACGATTAATTTCTTCGAATACGCTTTTATGATGTATTACGGGGATATGATGTAGGGTGTTAATCATAAGTGCTATTGAAAAAATCGTGTTTTTTAAGCCAATGGCCTCTCCCGATGCTTGTATCGATAGAATTCCTGTCAACCTGTTTTTAAGCAGCATATGGCGTGAAGGATCTACCAAGACCACTTGAGCTACATGTGGCTGTACTATTTTTGAGAAATGACCAGTGCCGCCACCAATATCGACAACGCGATCTGCTGGATCGAGATGGAGATACTGGTCCAATAGTGTTTCTGATCCTTGGTAATCTTTAAGAATATAGGTTTCGATGAAATCATAGAATCTTGATAGTTTATCGAAGAATTTCAGGGGCATGCCTATACTTAGAATCCAAAATCTCGTTTATAATATCGTCTGAAGGTATAATTGGTCCCTGCGGGTAATAATCCTGTTACTCGACGAGTTATTAAAAACACTCTGGCTGCTCGTTGAATTACTCGATACATTGAATAATAGTTTTTTGCAACCATTCTGGCACCATTGAAAAGTTCTTGTTCAGTCATGAGTTTAGGTTTGAAAACAACATCAACTTGAGTATAGCGTGACCAATCTTTGGTTAGTAGACGGTTTTCTTTGACTAATCGATCATAAAGCGGGGTACCGGGATATGGTGTAAGTATATTTATTTCTACAGCATCAATGTTCCATTCATTCATTTTCTGGAGTGTTGTTTCAAATATATCGGGGGTGTCTTCATCAAAACCAAAGATGATGCCGCCTTGAACGGTCATGTTGTATTTATGGAGACGGTCTATGGTTTTTTTAAAATCTTCTACTTTGTTATGGGTTTTTTTAATATTATTTAATGCGGCTTGGCTGACGGATTCAAACCCGACAAACCATTCTACACAACCTGATTTATGGGCGAGTTTGAGAAATTCATCATCGACAATGCCAAGAATATTTGCGGTTCCATTTGCTACCCATCCCTTATTCACTTTTTGTTTAATGAGTTCTCTGAAGAGTTCCATAGCGTATTTTCGGTTTGCTGTAAGATGTGGATCGTGAATTACAAAGAGACGATTTGGCATTTGTTGTATTTCTGCGACGACATTTTTCACGGGACGTTGTTTTAATCCATGGTTACAGAAACTAGCAATTGCACAGAATTCACAGCGATTGGTACAGCCTCGTGATGATTGAACCGCGCCCATGATGGGATTATGTTTGATAAGATCCCTTCGTAATGGTGGAATTGTCACCATGTCAAAGGTGGTGTTTGGTCCATAGAACTCTTTCATTTGTCCTTTTTCAGCGTCGGCAATAACCTCTGGCCAGGTGAGTTCTGCTTCGCCAAGGACAACACTATCTGCATGTTGTTTTGCTTCTTGAGGTAATGCTGTTGGATGATATCCGCCAAGGACGACCTTTTTTCCGCGTTTGCGTAGTTCATCTGCGATTTCGTACACCCGTGGAGCGGTCATCGTGTAACACGTAATGCCGATAAGATCTGCATCGGTGTTGAAATCGAGGTTTTCGTAGTTTTCATTAATGAGTTCTACCTGATGATTCGATGGTGTAATTGCAGCAAGATGGGGGAGCGTGATGATGGGGTAGCCAAAAAGAATTGAGCCCCAAGAACCCTGGTCATGGTAGGTAGCTGCACCGTGTTCAATCTTTGGAAATACCAGCAGAATCTTCATATATAATTGTACATGGTTCAGGAGGGTATTTAATATTTTCTAGGTAATTAATATCCTGGTTACAATCAATGCTCTGGTTCGCCATTGTATATGACATCAGTCGTGAAAATTTTTCGCATTGGCTTTTGAGTGGTTTGTTCTTCATAGACCTGCGCAGTTAAACCAGCGGTGCGTCCAAGTAGGAAAAAGGCTTTCCCTAATCGCCAATCAAATCCCATGTCAGAGATGATTGCGGCGATTGCTCCATCGACATTTATAGGGAGTTTTCGTTCTTGAGCAGTAGCTAGAGCCTTTTCTAAAGCCTTGGCAAGCTCAATATGTTTTCCAGATATTCCCAGTTTATCTGCTAAAAAAAATAGTTTTTGTGTTCGAGGATCATTTGTATGGACTCGATGACCAAAACCAAGTATTCGTGTATGTGTCTTCATTGATTTTGTAACTAATTCAGTAGCATAGTCATCCAAAGCTTGCTGTGTTGGGTTAAATTGTTTTACTTTTTCTTGGAAGTACTGTGCACCTTTTTCTATTGCGCCACCATGGGCATCACCGATGGCTAAAATACCTGCTGCAACGGCACTGGGAAGTGGGACGCCGCCTGATGCGACCGTTCGAGCAGCGATACATGATGGGGGGGTAACTCCATGATCAATACAGGATGTCAGTATTGCATCGATCATTTTACCATGTGCAGTATCAGGGAGTTCTCCTTTTAGTAGAAGATAAATGACATGTGAAAATGGGATGTCACCAATGAGGTTTTCTTGACTATATCCCCGGGTGACTAAATGATTTGGTTCAACCTTGGTGATTTTGGTTGTCCAGGCCATAATATATTCACCTTTTTACCTGTCGTATGACATCTAGAACAGTTCCATCAAACCATTTAGTCATTCCGACTATTGTATCGGTTAACTCAAGTTCTTTGGGTCTGCCTGTTGCTTCATACGCCCTATTTTTTAATGTCTCTATTGAAGTAAGATTGATGTTTCCCTTAACTTTTTTTAGTAAATCTTGACGGTTTGGGTTTATCGCAATTCCTTCATTTGTAACAATGGCATCAACTACATCACCGGGTGTTGAAATTGTGGTGACGTGTTCTCTGACGATAGGATTTTCTTTACGATACACCGGGCATGTTATGATGCAGAGGGATGAGCCAGCAGCGGTGTCTTGGTGACCACCGATGCCATGGAGCATGCGACCATCACTATGGGTGTTTACATTGACATTAAAGCTGGTATCTACTTCAGTTGCTCCAAGGACGACAGTGTCAAGTCCATCAATAGTTCGTCCTTTTGACGTTGGATCAGCATAATGACCGATGTCTGCTGGAAGACCGAGATCGTTTTGTATGAATTTTACGGAATATTCATCAAAAACCTGAGAATAATATATGTTTTTTACACGACCAGCTTGGTAAATATCACAAATTAATTTTGTTAGCCCGCCAGTGGCGGTTGAAGCAACAACATTTTTTTCTTCAAGTCGTTCATCAAGAAATTTCATGGCGGCAAGTGAGATACCACCTGCTCCTGATTGAAAGATCATTCCATCTTTGATGATTCCAGCCGCATCCATAAGATCAACACAGTCATGTGCAATCTGTAGCTTCATAGGATCTTCAGTTATTTTGGTGGTACCCGACATGATGTTTTTTGGATCACCAATCTTATCTACATGTGCAACGTAATCGACATACCGTTCTTGAATATCCTGAAATCGTAAAGGATAGTCGGATATAGTATCAGTTACAATAATGACATGATCCGCATGCATCGCATCAATCTGAGAGTAGGATATCGGACCAAATGCATTTGCACCTATTACTCCTGTGGCGTTTCCTCGTTCATCCGCTGTAGACGCAGCGATAATTGCGATGTTAATGTGAAGTTCATCTCGTTTAACTGCAGACCATCGTCCACCATGTGATCGAAGGATAACGGGAAAGGGAAGGGGATTATTCGAGATATAATCACCTACGGTCCCATTGATACTCCCCTCTATTCTGGTGATAACACCGTTTTTAATGTATTCAATTATTGGTTCGTGAACATTAAAAAAAGCGGTTTGTGCAATTCGTAGGTTCTTCACTCCAAGATTATGTACAGTAGCAATGGTCTGATTAACTACATAATCACCGTTTCTGAGTTGATGATGAAATGAGAGGGTATCTCCATTTTTTAATCCACATTTTTGTAATGCGGTTTCTAATTCGGTTATCTTTGAGGTATATTGATATTTATGTGCACCCCCAAAGGGGATAAAGGTATCCTGTTGAAGTGTACTGGGGATCATTCGTCCAGCAGCATTTATAGGCATAGTTATTTCACCAAAATTTTCTTTATTTCAAAATCAATAAAATCACAGTGATTTACTATTATTGCCTCTAGGCTTCGTTGGATAGTATCTCCTTCTTTTGAATGAGCGTAGATTATGTGGACGACTTCTGCGGGTAGACCAAGTTCTTTGGCAAGATTTGACCCTGAGACAGGATGGCGGTATTGTTTTCCGAATTCACTTTTAACCGCTTTGCCATTTTTTATTTCATATTCAAGGAGTTTACCAACATCGTGGAGGATGGCACCAGCGATTAGATAATCTTTATTGAGTGGTTCTTCTCTAGTATTTCCTACATTCCATGCAAGTTTGGTTATTCGTCGGGTATGATCTACAAGTCTTCCAGAGTTTTCGATAAGAAGGGTAAATGGGACATCATCAAGATTGGTCCATCCGCCTTTATTAGCTGCGGTTGACCAAGTTTTGGCAACTTGATTTCGCAGGGTTTCATTTTTTATCCATTTTAGCTCAGGGAATCGATTGTGTATTTCTTGCGGTTGAATCATGGGTTGTAATACCCCCAGGTATGTGTTGGGGGTAATACTGCATATTTTATTAAAAGCTATGGCTTAGAAAGGAGTTGGTAAGGAGTGTAAAGAAAAGTATTAATAAGTATTATACTAAAGCATAATATAAAAATATGGTACGAGGAGAATGCAGGTGAAATTT
>JAHJFH010000109.1 GCA_018824925.1 Thermoplasmatota archaeon | reverse complement strand
TAGAATGTGCTTCTCCGAAACTCTCACCTTTTACTAGTACATCATAGAACATCCAATTATCATGGATTGTCGTTTGTATACCATATCCTGATCCACAGTTGCCATACCATAGTGCTGAGCCATGTTCAAGATAGATCATTGGTCCAAAGTGTTCCCCTGTGGCGCAGGAGCTCCAGAACTCTAGCTCACTATGCAGATTATCAAATGTTTGATCTACCCATTTGAAATGTATAATGTCATACAGACTTGGTTCTTGTGAATTGTAGCTCGATGATCCACCGGTTCGTGGGCATTTTGTAGTAGCGCCATCATAACCACTATATCCTCGCCAACCGTCCCACCAATCAAAATCATAGATGTTTTCGTAACGCGGTTCACATTGTGGAAACTGTTCTTTGATGTTTTTATACTGAGCTGATATACCAGAACCTCCAGTGCCATGACCGGCATAATAGCTAATACTTGTACCATTATTCATGCGTGCAAGATAGTTATCCCAGATACTATGTCCCTCATAAAATCGTTCATGGGAAGAATATATTTGTTTTAATTCTCGGGTGGCATAATTATTATATGATTGACCGTTATTCAAACCATAGGAACCACCATCAGGATAGTTCATTAACTGAGAAGTCGTTGTATTTCGTCCTGGATTTGCATATATCAATGCTGGGTATAGAATATCACGACATATTATCGCAGATGCAAATGCTGGTGTTTCAACGGGAATATGACCTGCGAATGAGTTATTTCCCGTCATCGCACGGCAGACTGGACTTCGAATATCAGTATCTCTTGGTGCAACAAATAGATAGGCCTCTTGACCTTCTTTTTCAAGTCCGTAGTGATTTATCATCTCAGTGATATCTTGATTGACGGCAGTATACCATCGTTTCTTTAGGTCAAAACCAGGTGCTGGATATTCTTTGTTCTTGACTGCTTCAATGAATTCTTTCAAATCAAATGCTTCCGACATAAGGGGTAAATGTCCCACTGAACGACAACCATGATAATAGTCACCTGCATACTCGCGCCAGGCTGTAATCATATCCAATTTATTGTAAGCATCAATAGCTTCACCAATAGATAATACTGGACTCGAATGATATGCTGCTATCATTGCTGAAGGCGCAAAATAACCATCACCCGATGCTAACGAGGTGATGGTAATGAAATTATCCTCATTTAAGCCACAATCGTCAATATACGAGACGGTGTCCTCTAGGGTTGTAAAGTCTGTCAGAGTATATCCGGATAAACCATTTTTAGCGCCATTTCCTAAATTATCAATACCTACAAATATAATGTTTGACACACCAAGTGTTGTTAATGCAGATTCTGTTGCAGGTGGCACAGAGTTTTCTGTGACATAAAGAAGGGGAATATGTTCTGCAGATGCAATTACTGCGCCATTCGCTGCAGATAATGCAGCAGCTGTTCGCTTCTGTGCATGATTACGCACCTCTGCTGTGATATGGAAATCATAAGTTTGATCTGCATACTCAAGACCGGCTGGTACTACTATAACACGCCAAATGCCCTCCATAGGGTAATGTACTTCTTCACTATGTCCTGTCGATTCTAAAGGAATTAGGGCTCGCCAATCATCGAAACCGATACCACTCCAATGACCACCATTCCACATATGGAGAGGGTTTATAGGACCACCATTCCAATGTGGCATCGTGGGTCGCCGAACATTTCCATAAGGGTCAACAAGATATATATTTAGACAGCTCGGTGTATCAGTAGTTACAGTAACTTTTAAACTACAATCTGTGGAGGTAATAGGTACGCGAAATCGTTTTCCAGCGATTAAAGAAACCTGCATTTCTGTCAAACCGGTTAATGAGGTCGTATATGGTAACCAGAATCCAGGGACGGTAATAGGGTAACAAACATCCAGATCAGGACCATTGGCATCATTAGGATATGGCCACCAATCATCCATGAGTGCCTCATATCGGGGTGTCACAATTCCAATGTCACCAGCATATCCAGTACCCAGACCATGAACTACAAGACAACCCCATTGGGGGCCAATAAACATGGGTATGGCGCTAAGACCGGATAATGAGATCAAATCTGTGCTGTCTGGCGGTATCGATTTCGCTTGAACTTTGGCATTTAACTTTACATTTTTATTAATACGTGTTTTTATGCTATCCTCAAAAGTACTACCATCAACAACAACGACAGCAGTTTCAGATGATATCCATTGCATAGTCGCAATCTCAGCAGCCGCAGTGATTGGATCCTCTGATAAATCACATTCCTCAGCAGTTATTGCATGTCTCGCTAAATACGAATTCCAGTCATCTAGAAGGTATTGCGTGGTATCATCAACAGTACCAAACCAATTAGTTTGTGTTGTATCACCCCGATACACAATTGGAGCAACATACCGTTTGTTATCATCAACATAATTCGCTGCAGGAACCGCAGCAATATAACAATATTCGTCACTATTGCTGTTGGGATCATTATCAACAATAAAGGTACGAGCAACAGGATAGATATCCGGTTGTGATGCTAGTGTTGGTGGTTCATCAGCGGTTCCACCGATACTAATCTCTAAATCATAAACACCGGATCCATAGAGATAGTAATCATCTGGCCATTTACCAGTATTCCATCCAGGAAATATATCAAGTTTTATTTTCCACATCCCGGTTGCGTCTGCAGGAAATTCTAAGCTATCATCACCATAATATTGCGCATAAAATACCTGCTCATTTGAAGGAGTATATAAGTAAATGTCAAAATCGGTTTTTTCAAAAGGTTCCACAGTCACAAAAATACCTTCACCAGTGGTAACATCAAAGCTATACCAGTCCTCCCAGTCATTCACATCCATATAGCCCGTATAGGAACCCGGAACTATTGGTGTGGCTAATTCAATGGAATCGCCAGCATCATTACCGATTCCTGCATCATTTTGTCCCCCAAGAATTACAGAAAAAGTATATTCTCCCAAGCTACCCCCTTCAGTGGTATATATACCTATGTAATGAAAATTGCTTTCGATCGCGGTATATCCATTACTTACGGGAGTTCCTGTATGGTCAAGAATTGTAAAATCATAGCTTTCACTTGTTATCAAAGAACTAATAATTGTTTGACCTACGCACACAGAAAATCGATAATAGTCTTCTGAATCGCCATCAGATGGATTCAAATAACCGGTTCGTCCACGACCAGGTGCTGTATCAACAGGCTCTCCGATATATACACTAAATGCTCGATTAAATTCATCACCTGCATCTCGATTATAGTTGATATCATTTTGATCTGCTCGAATCAGTGGTTCTTCTTCAGGAACAAAATATGTATCATATGGCATTAAATCCATAGGATTAATGTCCATGAATTCTTCGTTATCGTCTATTGACTGTTGTACTGGTGGTTTATTATATATATGTGCTGCTGATGAAAACACTGGTACAAAAAATGTTGTACCAAGAAGTAACAGTGTAGTAATAATCGCCCATTTCTTAGAT
>JAHJFH010000108.1 GCA_018824925.1 Thermoplasmatota archaeon | reverse complement strand
GTTATGGAAGGTTAATCAAAATATAGAAATTTTGATTAGTGATTTTCAGGGTGGCAATAAACATAATGCCATTCCCAGGGAGTCATCATCTGTAATCGTGGTACAGCAGGCAAAACTACCCCTGGTGAAAAAGATCCTTCAAAAAGAACTCAAGGCCATTCAAATTGAATATAAACCGATCGATCCGAAACTTACCCTCCATATTAATGAAACATCATTACCGACGAGTGTGCTTGATATTCATTCCTCCACTAATCTGTTGCAATTACTACAAGCACTTCCACATGGTGTTGATAAAATGAATTATGATATTTCTAAGCTTGTTGACACCTCCACAAATCTCGCAACCTTGGATATTCACGATAAAAAAGCAGTAATGCTTCTTAGCACGCGGAGTAGTATTATGTCGGCTTTACAGGACTTTCGTGATCGAATTCATGCTATTGCCATGCTTGCTGGTGCAGAGGTTGAGGAGGATGACCCCTACCCCGGGTGGAAACCAAATATTGATTCTAAATTATTGAAACTTTCGAAAAAAATTTTTAAGGACATATATAAAACCGATCCAAAGGTAGAGGCGATTCATGCAGGTCTTGAATGTGGTATTATTGGTGAAAAATATCCGGGTATGGATATGATTTCTATTGGTCCTACTATTAAATATCCACATTCTCCCGAAGAACAAGTTCATATTAGTACGGTTGATAAATTCTATTATTATTTACTACGAATCCTAGAATCTGTGTAAAATTTTTTTTTACATGGATCGAAGACGACGGATTCGTTCATCTAGTGGTGGATGGGTAGACCAGATTGACTGATGTGACAATTCCTTAAAGGGATTTGCTATATACAATGGAGCAACAGTGCGTGATCCTTTCGGTTTTTCACGGGGGATATCATTTTTTATCTTTTCTAAGGCCCGAGCCAATCCCTCAGGGTTACGGGTAAAATATGCCCCATTTGAGTCAGCAAGATATTCTCGACGTCGTGAGATTGCAAAATAGGTAAGCCGAGAAAAAATAGGTGCGAGGATAATAAAAACAATGGCAAGTACGAGAATAATGGCATTTCCTTGGTCACGTCGGTTGCGTCCTGCCCCACCCCAAAACATTGAGTACCAGAGAATCTCTGCGATTAATGCTATAGCACCAACAACTCCGATAGTTACGGTAGCGACGAGGATGTCTTGGTTTTTGATATGACTCATTTCATGACCGATTACGCCCTCAAGTTCTTGGGTGTTGAGTTTCTGTAAGGCACCTGTCGTAACGCAGATAATTGAATTTGCAGGTTTCTTTCCTGTTGCGAAGGCATTTATATATTCTGAGTCTTGGACATAGACTTTCGGCTGTGGTAAACCTGAAGCAATAGCCATTTCTTCTACCTTATAAATCAATAATTTTTCTTCCCGTTTACTAGGGTTTGCTGGACGTGCTTTTGCGGCCGAAATAACAGTTTGTACTGAAAAAGAATAGGTTATCAGAACATAGACTATTGCTACGGGAAGACCAAAGAATAAGGCGATGTAGATATTGTTGAAATAGAGGTAGCTAAAAGCAAAGATCACTCCAAGAAATAAAAAGGCCATTAAGGAACAAATTAGTATGGTATCTCGCTTGTTTTTTCGAATATGATCTTCTAATAATAATTTTTTTTCCATGCTACTAGAATTACTTTAGAGTTCAGAATTGGACTTTTGGTAGTTCGCGGTTTGCTTCAGGGATTTTAAGCATCTCTCGCTCTTTTTTTCCCATACGTCGAGCAAAAATTATTCCCGGAAACGTCTCGATTGTGTTGTTAAATTGGAGGACTGAATCGTTGAAGTGTTGACGGGCATACGCGATTTTATCTTCGGTATGTGTAAGCTCATCTTGAAGATTGAGAAAATTTTGATTAGCTTTTAGATCAGGATAATTTTCAGATACTGCAAACAGGCTTTTTAATGCCCCAGTCAACATGTTATCTGCATCAATATTTTCTTGCGGGGTTTTTGCAGTCATTAAAGCAGAGCGGGCTTTTGTGACGTTTTCTAAAACCTCTCGTTCATGTTTCATGTAACCTTTGACGGTTTCCATGAGATTTGGAATAAGATCTGCTCGTCTTTTCAATTGGACATCAATTTGTGCCCAACTGTTATCAATACGGTTTTCTAATCTGATAATGCGGTTGTAATAACTGAGAAAAACGAGTACAACTACTAAGATTGCTAGTAATATGAAAATTCCAACTATAAGTAAAAGATCCATGTGTGTACCTCTCCCGATTTGTTTTTTTGAGGGAAAAGAGTAATGCTTTATTTAAAACTATCGTGATGTGGAAAAAAAGAAAAAAAGGGGGGAAATGTAGTTTTATGCCACTCCCAATAGGAAGAACAGCAAGAGTGTTCCAGTTGCTGATCCGTCGACAATTGCGCCTTCAGCGCTTTCTGCTGCAACGGTGATGGTTGGTTTTCCAAAACCAAATAATAGACTGGTTTTGATGGTTGCTGATGCATCAGGTGCGATTGCTGTAATAGTTCCTGTGGTTTCTTTGCCAAGAATGACTAGACCACCGGCGAGGGTGATATTCCATTCTACATCGGTTGCATCTGCGGTACCAATATTTTTGATGGTTGCGCTTCCACCGAATCCACCTTTTATTTCGGTGATTTCAAGTTGTGGGGCATTAGCAGGGGTTACATCAAGACCATAAATAAGATCTGGACTGTTTTGGGTGAGTCCGACAAAGACTCCCACACCACCATCATCATAGAAAGCTGCCCCCCCGGCGATATCAGAGGGATATACATGAAATACTCCATTGTATTCAACACCCGTGTAGACGCCTGCAACTGGATCGAATTGACGGACATGGACACGGCTGCTAACGAGGTCATCTTCTTGATCATGAACCCAGAGCCATGGGCCATCGTCGCTAACATCATCCCATGCTAAACCATAAATGGGGTACGTGTTTCCGAAACTGTTGATGAGGGTTCCATCACGAGCAAACTCGTAAATTGCGCTTCCGAAGTTTGCTGTCCAGAAATGATCGGTAGCTGGGTCATATGCTAATGCTCGGTTTGGATTCTCTGGTCCTGGGATGCTTACGCCGGTGTATAATCCGGTTACTGGATCTATTTGGTCAACAAATTCATCAACTGAGGCGTAGAGATAGGTACCATCAAAGGTTAAATCGCGCCATCCCCACCCTGTTGAGTGACCGGGTTGGTCATAGGTAGCGATGAGTGTACCTGTGGTGTCAAATTTGTAGAGTTTATTTGGGTCTACTCCTATGCCACCACCAGTAACCCAGAAGTATGTGCCATCAAATTCCACTCCGAGACATTGATTGTCCCCTGTTGGGGTCTCTACATCTATTTCGAAGAGAATATCACCTGGGTCGAGTAAGGGTGCTGGGATGAGATTTGCACTTCGAGTGGAGATGTTTGGTGCTGCATCGAATCGTGATTGATCCTGTTCTTTGACTTGAGCAATGGCACTGGATGCGGCAGTGATCATTGCAATACAGACGAGAACTGCTCCAAAATACTTTATTGCTTTGTTTGGTTTCATAAAGATCCTCCCAATATTATTGGTTACTAAGTAAACACAGTTCTTAAATATAATATTTTCTCTAAAATAATTGTTTATTTATATGTTAAATCTAAATAGAAATGATTAATTTGTTAAAAAATTATGCCTAACTATCTATAATATATAATCGCGCTTCATTATAATAAATTCTATTAATACATACTTTTTTTATAGCAAATTTCAAAAATCAACATTCGTATTGCCCTTACAATACTAGCGGATATGATCTAGTGGTTATGATAGTGGCTTCCCAAGCCACTTACCCGGGTTCAAATCCCGGTATCCGCATCCATAAAATACATATGGAAGATATTTTTTGTCCAATGGGGAATCCTCTATGACAGCAACAAATCTGAAAAAAGGCGATCGAGTTGAACTTATTTCTTGGAAAGACACCTTATCAAAGACAATCCCGGGAACGCAGGGAACTGTTTTAGAAGTTGATGTGGAACAGGAACTTATTTGGGTCCGATGGGATACCGGTGAAAAATTAGCGCTTCTTCATGGGATTGATAAATATAAAAAAATTAGTTGACACTCTCTTTATCTTATGTTGTTTTGAAGAGAAAATAAAATATTTGAGAGAGTATCGGGAATCTTTGTATGAGTCTTTCTAGTATTTGTGTCATGGTAACTGTAAACACTGGCATTTTGATAGATAGTGGTTCTGACCACTCACTTTCCGCATCATGGATATCTTTGGCTTTAACACGTATACTGTAGGTTCCTTGTTCGTTCCAGGTATGTGAAAATGAGCAGGTTGCTCCTGAGGTATATGGTCCTAGCCAATCACTAGTTGTGCCATCGCCCCAATCCCACATATAATACACGTCGTCACCATTGGAATCGGTTGTCATGGTTTCGTATGGATATGGTTCTCCTGCTTTTCCCTGTGCTTGTCCTGTTGGTCGTTGTGGTTGCTCAGGAGGAGTATTAGTTTGTGTTATTTCAACCGTAAACTGGTGAGGATCTGGTGCTCCAATAAAGGGATGGTTAGCAGTTTTTCCATAGATGTCCTCTGCATGGATATAATATGAAATGGTTGCATTATTTTGTTGAGGTGTAATTGTGGCTTGGTAAGTATTGCCGCTAGTTAATTGTATAGCGGTTGTCTGCCAGTTACCAGTATCCTCTTTCCAATAAACCATACTTGCGGTGGTGTCAATACTATATCCGCTGTAGGCAAAGACACTGCATTGGATATCAACACCCATATCGCCATTGATTGTGCCAAAAAGAGGCGTGTGTTCGATATAGAGCATCTCAGGATCCGGAACACCTTTTGCACGGCAATGCAATGCATCGGTTGACGCCCAGGATCCTGTAAAACCAAGAACCTCATAACCCGGCATAGCAGCCTCATAGGCATCAATAGCATCATCATCCCATTGACTACCCATAATAGGAACAAGGACTTTATCATTAAGAATCAATGAGTTGGTATATGGTTGATTATTCGGGGTGTAAACACGATAAATTTCATAGGGTGTTCCATAGCAACTAGTTTGGGATGAGAAATAGCTCACAGCGTTTTCGATAAGAGTATATTGTGAATGTGTGGCCGGTACTTCTCGAATCAGGATCTTATCGGGAGCAAGATATTTTCCCCAGCAATCAATGTGTTTGATATATTCGCCATTAACATCAGGCACAACGTAATAGGTAGTAATACCTAAATAGTCATTTACAATCGTATCAATCTGGGAATGTGTGTAACCTGAATTTTCAGACCATACTAGATCAGTGGATATCGATATTCCTTGGCCATCTGTCATATAATTGCCGCCCGCATGGGTTAAGGGCATAAAATAACTAGGAAATCCTTTATATGATGCAAAACGGGAGGGGATTTGATTATCATTTGGACGCGGTCGGTTATACGTAAAATCAATTACTGCGAGATCATCATTTCCGTTAAGGATAAACCAGGGACCATAATCACGTGTCCAATAGGAATCTGATGGTGCGATGAGAAACTCGCAATTAGCTGTATTGACTCCTTGGCTTTGATATTGTGCATAAACAGAAGACTGTTCAGAGCTACTTGCAACGATTGTATAGACTGTTACATCCTCAGACATTTCTGCAATAACACTATAGGAGATACCAAATGGATAGCGAATGAGTACGCCCTCCATGGTCTCAAATTCCGCAATATTTCGTATTGGATCTGGTGGTGGTGCGAATAACATCAAGGGGTCATTGCTTTCATATGAAATGGAAAAGGCTATGCTCTGTATTGATCCAGCGCCTACCAGGAAAACAAGAAGGATGCAGATCAGTAGAGTATGTAGAGTGCGAGGGCGGTTCATCATCAATCACCAATACTTAATAAAAAATAAAAAAAAGAGGAGTTTGGTGGTTTTAGCCACCACCAGGTAGGATGTTGACAAAGAAGAACAATACTGTTGCTCCTTGTGTTCTAGTGTCAGTACTTTCTGAGGTCTCTGCAGTAAGAATTACCCGTGTTTGTCCAAATCCGAAGATAAGTCCAGATTGAACCTCAACACTTCCCCCTGCAGGTATTGTTGTTATCGTACCACTATGTTCCTTGCCAAAGAGTATTACTCCACCATCTAGGGCCATCACCCAATTAACATCATCTGCCTCGGCAACACCTTGATTGCGGATAGCAGAGGATATTTTAATGAGTTTACCGTTGATTGGCGCAATATCAAGCATCGGGACATCGATGACCATAGCATGTGGATCGCACCATCGTGACATCGCTCCCTCATCATCTTTAGCCCGAACGGTGACATTGTAGACACCATTGCTCTCCCAAGCATGTGATGCGCTCACTGGATCTCCTGAGTCTATGGGTCCGATCCAATCACTTTGGTATCCATCGCCCCAGTCAAAGAGATAAAATATTTCATCACCCTCAGGGTCAGTGGATTGTGCAGTAAAGGTATATTCTTTATTGCGACAGCCAGCATTTGGGCCATCCAAACTTGGTATATCGGGGGGATAACTTGATCCAACCTGTAGTGTTGTCATGTAGGGTATTTTGTTAAATGCAGTCACCACAAAATTGACTTCTGGCATAAATTCCATTGGCTCGAAGAAGGTGACTACGGCATGACCAGATGTATCTGAGAACCCATACCCATAGAGTACTCCCTCTGAAGATACGGCACATAATGCATCTTTTACACCAGGGATGTCGACATCATAGGTAGTTGCACCAATTTGGACAAGGGGATCATGTTGTACATTCATGGTTGACGGTGTATCTGTTCGAACTTGTAATGATGGATCTCCGAAAACGGTCCAGTAATCGGTTTCTGTGTATCCTGCGGAACCATATTCGTCATTCATATGCATAGCACCATTGTAACAGAGGGCACCATAGGTTGTTTTATAGTTATCTGCATAGGTGCGTACGAGAAGGTCGTTGAATTCATCTTCTGCATCCATGGGTGGATCCCAGCTTTGACTTATGGTTGATGCATACATGCCGATGGCACCAGTCGGTTCGCCATTGTTGGTTGCTCTGAGCCAGGCTTCTGCGAAACAGGGTTCGTAGTCATCAAATTGTCCGTTGTTACAGGCAACACTGACAATGAAGGGAAGCATGTTGTCATTGACTAATGAATTGACGTTTGAGTTACTGAATCCTCCACCGTTACCCCATGAGGTGGGTGATCCATGACCACAGTAGTTTGCGATACTCAGTCCCGCGTT
>JAHJFH010000107.1 GCA_018824925.1 Thermoplasmatota archaeon | reverse complement strand
TTTTGTAATAATAACAATGCTAATGATGACCATATCGACCATAATCATACCAATTAACAGAACACCTGTATGTGCAACTGGTTTCTATGAAGGAGAACTTGATTATGATTGGGTAAATGATACCGTATTAAATAATTTATCAGAAATTGTTTATAATAATTTAACATACAATATTCCAAAAGGTAGATTCTTTGCATCCAATGGATCATTATATGCCGCTGAACTAATTTTCAAATGGATGAATGAAAGCACAAAGAATCTTAATGTCACGATTTATAAGGAACCTGTCGGAGACAATAGTTACTCTGGAGATAATGAAACAGTAATTCGTCGTGCTAATAATAAAACAGATATTATTGCATGTGGATTAATGTTCAGGAATGGGACATCTTCGGCGACAATTCCTTTAACTGAATTTTATCCCGTACCAAAATTAATACATGGTGATCTTCCTGTGAATACTACATCTGAGTGGCCGGATGGTAGTGATGACCATTGGCAAAAGGTAGAAAGTATAGGTCTTGACGCTTTTCTAGATATAGTTCAAATACCGGTAACTTACATAGTAATGAATAATAAAAGAAATGCAATCGAAGAACAAGTGGGTGGGGAGCTTGTTTTAATTGATGACTATTCATCTGCCCTTGACAATCAAACTAGTGGAAAAATACATCTATTAGAGTTTGATACAAATGAAAGCGAGGATTATTATCAAAACAAAATAAATAACGTTATTATGTCTAATGGAACAGGTTTTCTGATAATAACCTCAAACCCATCTTTTCTAAAAGACTTATCCATTAATTCATTTGGTGTAGCTGTTTCTCCATCTTCTGGAGAAATTGTCACACCAAATGTATCAATATTAAGATTTTTCATGTATGATGGATTAGAGGTAATTATTATAAATCCAGTACCATTTGATTCAGCTACATAATCAATTTTATTTTGATATATATCTGCACATTCATTGGTTTCAAATTCTAATAAATGAAGTTTTCCCTGTGTTTGATTATTTATAGCTGTTGAATAATCATTTATTTGAACGATTTCACCTGTTACGCTGTGTTCTATCGAGTTAATGGTGTTGTCCATAACTACATATGATGTCGGTATAATTGCGATATCTCGAAAAGCATCACGTCCGATGCTTACAACTTCTTTCCAATGGTCGCCACCACCAATAGGCCATTCCGAGGTGATATTGTCATCTTCATAAATCAATTTTGGAAGTGGATAAAATTCAGTTAATGGAATTGTTGCTGATGAAGTTGTATTTCTAAATAGAAGGCCACAGGAAACTATATCGGTTTTATTGTTAGCACGTCTGATTACCTTGCCTTCTTCACCATTATAGCTATTATCCCCCACAGCTTCTTTGTAGATGGTTACATTTAGGTTTTGTGAACTTTCGTTCATCCAGTCTTCAATGAGTTGTGCTGCATATAACGATCCATTGGCTCCATAAAATCTTCCCTTTGGGATATTATATGTTTTATTATAATGAACAATTTTTGAGAGGTTGTCCAGCCCTACATCGTGAACCCAGTTGTAGTCTAGTTCCCCATAATAATAACCTGTTGCGCTCACTATATTTTGATTAATCGGTATAATTATTGTTGTTAATGTCATCACTAGCCCTATTATTATCACAAACACTTTCCTGCAAATATAAATTCCTCCAAAAATTATAATATTCCGTTTATTCATATAGTTTATGAAATAATGTTACATTTGTTAAAATCAACACGAATTATCGAGTTATCTGAGCAAAAGATTTATATTTTTGTTCAGCATTATGTTTTATAGATTAATATGCGGAGAGTAAAATATAAAATCCTTTTTATTAATATGTCGATGATTATAATTTTATTATTATCAAGTATTCCTTTGATAAGCGCAATTTCTGAAGATAAACAATCAAAATCGCTTCCAGATCTCATAGTTGACGATATTAAGATGGATGTAGGATCAATGCCACAGGATATATTTTTTGTAGCGAAAGTAAGGAATATCGGCGATTCCCCGTCTGGTTCATGGATTGACACTCGAATAAGAATTACTTGGATGTTCCTAGGAATTATTCCGATAAAGCAAGTGTATGCTAGATTAATTCCTAATGTGATTGGTAATTTAAATCCAGGTGAATCCCAATGGATTGGGCGACTTCAAATAGGTATGATTTCATCTATTCAATATGGTTCATACTCATTTGAATATACGGTAAATCCTGATCAAGCAATAGAAGAATATGATTATTTAAACAATGATTATTCAGAGATATTTTATGTTATATTTGGATACTGGTTAAGATAATAACTTATAATGTATTTGTTTAGCTAACCTGTTGGTTTGTTAATAAAGTGTAGTTAGATTGGGATTTTTCAGTTATTCCTTTCTTCGAGAAGCACTGAAAAAATCGTGTTAGGTATCAATTTTTACAGTGATTTTTCTCTCCTGAGGCATATCCTTAGCTAAACAAATACTTTATTTTGATTTCATGTTTTCCAAATTGACCAAAATTGAG
>JAHJFH010000106.1 GCA_018824925.1 Thermoplasmatota archaeon | reverse complement strand
CGTTTTTGTTCCCCTTTGAGGACGTTTGAATAATATTTTGATGAGATATCAATGAAATCTACTTCGGGGATTTTCCATTTGAATCGTTTCATTGTATCGATGATTTCTTCTTTGCCTTCTTCTGTAGTAATATAGGTGACATTTCCAGATGTAGCAAGTTGTTTAACCAGGATTTCTACACTACTTCCGGGTGATCCAAGTACGACGGTGGTGAATCCTTGAGGTATGCCTCCTTCTAATAATCGATCGAGTTTTTCGATACCTGTGCTTATAAATCCCTCGCGTTTTGTTACGGAGGGATCAATGAATGCTTCAGGAGACATATGTATCGTTTTATTTACTATAGTTTTTTAGTGATGGAAAAGGCTTGTTTTGCATAGTGTCGTGCAAGTTTGTCTTTTGATATTGCGTTGGCTTTGAGGATAAGTTGGGTGAGGGGGGCACCTGTTGCTTTGGTAGTGCTGAGTATGACCTCTCCTTTTGGGTAGACACTTCTGAGAAGACCTCGTATCATGCTGTATTCGAAGAGAGCAGCAGCCTGTGGTTCATTGGTGGTGTGGTGGAGTGCATAGTTTTGTATGGCAAGGATTGCTTCGTTTTCATTTAGGTGTTCGATGTCGAGTTCGTGACCAAGTTTGGTGAGAATATTGTTTATGATGTGGTGTGCCCATTTTTCTAATGTCCAATTTGTTGGTTTTTCTGGTATGAGTTGTGAGAAGAGTGCTCTGCCGAAGGCTTCTCCAGTTTGCATGAAGATATCTAGATTTCCATTGGTTTCAATCAGTTTGTCTAGCGCTATTTGAAAAGCTGTATCACGCCAGGTAGTGATGTTATCCTCTAGATGGTTGTCAGCCAACGAGACAGTAATGTCTTCGGAACTACTGGGTTGTGAAGGACACTCCATGGGTTTCAATCCCATTAATCGATAAAGGAATCTCGGAGGACAACTATTTTATCGTTGAGTTGTATGAGACGGTTTGAATCAACTTCTTCTTCAATTAGGATTGAAACTAGGTGAATGTTATCTGCTCGGGTGCGATTCATGAGGAGTGATATGAATTTTCTGACTATTTCGAAATCGTTATGGATCATTAGGGCGCTGACTGAGTCGATGATGATATATTTGTCAGCCTCTTTGGAAGTATCTTTGAAGGTTCCCATCATTCGTAGCATCGCTTTTTCTAGCATGGTGGGGCTTTCAATGTAGATACATTTTGATGGTTCGTGCGGGGAAAGACCAGCGTATCGTGAGATAAGGTCAACAAATCTAATATTTTGATGGTTGAATAAGTCCTTAAAATGATTACTGAGGGTCTTGAAACTATTACTGATGGTTACAAAGGTCCATGCATCATTTGGGTTGGTGTACATGAAATGAAAGAGTGCTTCGAGTAAATCGTTATGTCGATTTTCGGGAACTTGAATCCCGACGGATTGATTTACTTTTATCGCGACTGAAACGCGGTCTTTTATGCCTTCTATGACGGCATCTTGTATGTTATCACCCTCCTAATGTTTTAATAATGATTCGAAATCTGATGCTTTTAGTAAAGGAACAATTTCTATACCACGATCGGCAGAGATGTTCATGGAGAATTTTGTTCGTGTATGTGAGGTTCCTCTCATTTTTACGACTTGTAGGGTTCGAATGAGGTCTCCTTTTCGTTCAATATCGCCAAGGAATATGATTCCGTCTGATATGAATTCCTCAATTTCGTATTGTGAAAATCGAAATGTTTGTGGTGGTACTTCACTTGTAAGTAATGTGGTACAGTTCATCATTGCTAGGGAGGTTCCAAGTTTGAAGATAAAGTCTCGGATCATTTCACGGGTTTGTAGTCGGTAACATAATGCTGTGATTGAGTCAATAACGAGACGTTTTACCTCTAATTCATCAGCAATATCTTTTAGAATGTCAAGAAGCGCACCCGCGTCCTCAACCGTATATTTTTCGGTGTCTAGACCGAGTCGTTCACTGATAATTCGCAGATCGATTATATTGACCATTCCGGATTCAATGAGTTTTTTATCATAGAAATGAAATCCCTCGAGGTTTTTGGTGAGTTTGAATAGAGGTTCGGTAATAGTGAAAAAGGCACCTCGTTCATTATTTCGAGCACCGTTGAAAAGGAATTGCATACAGAGAGTGGTTTTACCAGATCCGCTGCAACCAGTAACTAGAACACTGTTACCAAGGGGTATTCCACCTGACATTTGATAGTCTAATTCCTCAATTCCGGTTTGACAATAATCTTCCGTCATCACTCTCTCCTCATCTAGTGTTGAATTAGAGTGTCCTTAGTATGTTATACGTTAGTGTAATATAAAAGTTGAGGTTTATTTAACACGTGTAATAAAATAATAAAATGTTTTGAAGAAGGGGAGAACAAGGGGGGGTTCCAGAGGTTTTTTATTAGAGGCATTTGTGAACAGGAAAGTGTGACTCCAAAGATGAATTATAAATTTTTTTTTCTACAACCCCTAAGGTTATTATTATATTGAAGTTATTTAATGATTCTTTTTTGATTGTTGAATATATGATAAAAGATTAGTAGATTATAAATGGTTTTGTTCAAAAAAGGTGGTTTATATAAGTTTTAT
>JAHJFH010000105.1 GCA_018824925.1 Thermoplasmatota archaeon | reverse complement strand
TGATGATGGCATCAGCAAGGTATTCATATACTTTATTATTGGCGAGTAATCAATATAATTTATTCGGCAGTTTTCAAAAGATCTGCTATAATGAGAATACTACCAAGTTGCATTTTAACAGAAGTTTGAAGAGGAAGTTGATAGAAAGATCCGCGATCCTGTATACTTTTTGCTAAACCTTTCAATTCGATATCAACGGCCTCCATAAGATGACAAATTTTTAAAGAAACGCCTTTTATACAGATACTATCGGTTACTCTCCATAATTGACCTAAAAAAAACAGATCAAAAAGATCAGATAACACCTCGTTTTCAAAAACCTCAGCATTTGTAGCAACTCGTTCATCAGTAAAAGTAATGATTCGTTGCTCGTGGTCAAGTGAAGCCTGAGCATTAATAATATGCTTTTGAGCAGCGTCATATAGAATCTGATCCGCGAACTCAGCGTAGGGTTTAAGTCGATTCAACAATTTAATTGAATATTCTAAACGCGATTTTTTCCTAGTATTTCTCTCCTGTAAAACTGTTTTAAAGGATTTTTGTAAAGGTGTTTTATCCTGTAGCATCGGAGATAAATACATTGGGACCTCACAATTGAAACTAAAACCACCAATTTCATTTTGATACCATTCATCACTACAGGCACCACGGCGTATCGAGGTTAATACTCTAGGGTCCTTTTTTTGATAATAATCTAGATAATCTTTCAATCCATACATTTGATAAAATCCGGGGGAAAGCATTTTTCCAAAAGGAACATCGGGTGCCGTATCAGACAATGGAATTCGTAGTTGTTTCACAAATTTCTGTAAAATTGGATATGCTTGTGGAAAATCAGAGCTGAAATAATAATATGCATTACTAAATCCACTATGATGAAGTCCACATAAAAGATTAGGTTTTTCCTGTTGTAAAACATTTTTAATTGCAAGTGTTTCTGGACGAGATTTTGTCCACTCATATTCCTTGTATTGTATCGGAAATGTCCACTCATATTGATCCTCAGTTGGTTCACGGAAGGTAGATTTTGCGAAAGCAGCTAATGACTCAGGAAAATTAAACCATCCTTCGTTTAGGCGCATGCCATAGCGTTCAAGAATTGGGATAAAAAGCCAACGCCATCCTAAAGTATTTACCTCGGGGTGCGTTGCAAGCCATCGAGCGAAATATGTGACGACTAAACTACCTAGTGGTTCGTCGCTATGAGGAACACCAATGATTAATGCGGTGTGATCACCGGTTCCGATTTCAAGCATTTTTAATGTTTCATCCTGTATAGTTTTTCCAATAATTTTATGATGTACATGAGGCATTTTAGTAATTAACTCAAAAAGCGTATCTATCTCGTCTACTCGAAGAAAACGACTATATGCCGGAGCTTCTTTCAAGATGCTTTGATGTACTATATTCACTTATAGATCAACCTCGATTCCTAATCCTGGTGCTTCAGAGGGTATAACATAACCGTCTTTATATTCTGCTCCGCCTCTGACAACATCATGTTTGAAATCCAGGGCTGAATCAAGGTCAGCATATAAAACATTTTTAAAGGCACAGGCAAAGTGGACGCCAGCGGCCATAGCGCCCATGGATTCATTCATACAACCGATCATTACAGGAATTTCAGCTAATTCAGCAAAAATATTTGCTTTAATAGAATTTGTAATACCACCGATTTTCATGAGTTTTATATTAATCATATCGGCGATTTCCATTTTAATAAGTTTTAAGCTATCTCTCAGGGTAAAAGCTGTTTCATCTGCCATAATTGGCACAGTACATTGTGCCGTGACTTCTTTTAAGGCAAACAGATATTTTGCAGGGGTAGGCTGTTCAAGTAATTCAATATCTGCCCCTAGTTTTTCTAATGTTTCAATAACTCGCAATGCCTTTTCCAAAGTATAACCCTCATTTGCGTCTAATCTTATCTTTATGTTTTGACCAACTGCTGCACGAATCCCTAACACGGTTTCAATATCTTTGTCAGGATCCATTCCACATTTAACCTTGAGGCAACGAAATCCTTGTGAAACGATGTCTTTTGCATGTTCAATCATGACATCTGCCGGGTTTAATCCAACAGTTACCGATGTTTCGATTTTATCACGGTAACCTCCAAGAATTTGATAGATCGGGGTGTTTGCATTTTTACCTAGAAGATCATATAATGCCATGTTTATTCCAGCTTTTGCGGAGGGATTTCCCTTAAGTTGATCCTCAATAATTTCATTAAGAAGATGAATACGGGTGGGCTCTTTTCCAATTAACAGATTTTTTAGTACGGTATTAAATGCATGAAGTACAGTTGCTTCGGTTTCTGATGTAACAGAATCAGGAGTTGCACACCCCCATCCAATTAAATTTGTGTCGGTTTCTAACTTAAAAAAAACATTTGATGCAGTTTCAACTGTTTCATTTGCCACAGAAAACGGTTCCTTTAATTCTAGCTCAATAGGAATAGCAGTAGCTGAAATAATGCGCATAGGCTAATATCAACTCCTTGGTTAAACTTATGTCTAAAGAAAAATCACATTATGTAATTATTTGAATGTTAAAATTGAATCAATTTTGTGGATTATTCCATTACTGCATTGAATTTCCCCAGGTAATATTTTTGCTTTTTCTATTTCAAAACCATTTTTTGAAATTAGCAACTCTTTACCATTTAATGTTTTCACTTTTTTTGTTGTAGCTAATTGGGAAATTGTGATTTGCTTATTTATTAAATGTGTTTTTAATATTGTTGTTAATCTATTTTTATCATTCAGTAATACTTCTATGTTTTCAGTTGGATATTTTGCAAACGCTACATCATTTGGGGCAAAGAGTGTGTAAGGACCATTTGTCTGTAAAAGATTTAGTATACCAGATTTTTGAAACGCTCGTAGGAGGGTTTTGTAATCATGTGAGCTTTGTATTTCTTTTAGAAGTGT
>JAHJFH010000002.1 GCA_018824925.1 Thermoplasmatota archaeon | reverse complement strand
TCCATCATTATCATAACTAGTACTATCATAATGCATACCACTAGTCTCATTCAAATGCTGCACCATCACATAATTAGAATTCCACACACCACCCGGGTTTTCCTGACTTCCACAAACTGGGTTACCATAATACAAATACAATGTAGTATTAATTATATTAGAAAGACTTGTGACATTTACCCAAGCAATCAGATGACCAGTATCATTATTGTAATACTCGATCTCATGATGCAACTTCAACCCATAGTAGTCCGTAAATATGATATCATCACCACCAGATTGAGCCTTACTGGATAGATTATCATCAGTGATATCGATTAATACAGGGAAGTTTAACAGCGGTGATTCACCAAACACCTTAGTACTATCAATCGTAATTGATTTGCGATAGGACCAATTTGTATTCCACCATGGGGAGGCCACATGTACAATAAAACTTCTATAGCTAGGTGCAACAGGAACCTCAGAACTATTACCAAGAGTATCATTACCTATTACTCTATAATAATATGCGGTATTGTGTTCAAGATTACTTAATTGATAATATGCATAAGTATCCTCCCCATCATTAACAATTGTCATTGGTAAATAATCATGATCCAAATCACCACCAAAAGAAACCGCAACGTTCTCAAAAACATAATAATATGAGTATAACCAACCATTAGTAACATACCAAACATCTGTCCTATTTCCCACATACGAAAGATGTTGCATAAACGATGATCCCTGAATACCATCAATCCCCGATCTGGTATCATAAATCACGCTATTCTCATAACGATCAGCATGAGACATCGCATAAAAAATCCCACCATCACTATAAACGGTATCAAATGCACTGTTTAAAGTCGCCACATCGCTCGCATAATACCTACCATAAGGTGTTCTAGATTGAAATATCAAGTCATAAGATTTTGTTTGCAAAGCTCCAATTCCATAATAATTATACAAAGTGTTCCATGGCTCATAATCTGTATTTAATAGATGATCGATACTATCCCAATCTCTTAAAATTAAAAACTCACCCGCAGATGTACTTTTCAAATTGTTATCTTCAAATCCACAAGGCAAAATAAACTCAAAAACATACTGACCAAAGGGAATACCAGTTAGATTCTCAAGAATATCATCTCTACACCCAAGAATTTCCCAATTATACCCATTGTTACTATATGCGCCACTACTACAAGGATGCGTACGTGTATGAACGGCAGGTTCCCAGCTAAAATCAGAATAATTCAGTTCATCTTGCATATTATTCCATACAGCTGATCCACCAGACATGCGACTGTTGATGGCTACAGAAACAGGGATATTATACATCCGGCATGCGTGTACCATTGCCTGATATTTATCAGAATCATCATGAGTCATACCTTGCCATGGGGCACCAGGATTCGAAGAAGCTTGATTTCCCCAGTTATCATTTGAAAAAGTATACGCAACCGTCCGATTATCATAATTCCTTGCAACAGAATCAAAGGTTGCTATTGACACATTCAAGAATTTTAGATAAATCAGGTTACTTGTATTGAATCCAACAGATATATATGCTTTATTTTCAGTATTATTAAATCGGACACATTCAATATGATTAAAGAAATCACTTGACGTCTTCTTCTCAAGAGGTTTCCATGGATTAGAAACGTTATCTCGGTAGACAACCTCTGCATTTGAGGGAACACTCGAAAGATTAAATATGTAAGTTACAGGATACCTGAAACCCCATTTAGTCCACATTGTCTCGTTAATAGCTATTATGAAACTATTTTGACTACTATAACTAGTGTTTAACAAGACAAGAGTGCAATTACTTAGTTCCCTGTTTGATGAGACGTTAATTGTTGCTGTTTGCATATATATAGTTGAACTATCATCAGGTGTAGGTGGCATATATTCAATAGTGAGCGGAGGTGGGAGTATTGTTCTTAAACGAAATGTTTTATTAGTCCAGTTCCCGCTACCCTGAGGATCGGTTACGTTAACACTCCACCAATACCTAGTATTATAATTACTCATGTTAGATGGAATCTGGCTGTATGTTCCATTACCTACACTATTATTAGTTCCTATAGTCTGCCAACTACCAGACACATTCGTCCTAAACACGACATCCATCAAATC
>JAHJFH010000104.1 GCA_018824925.1 Thermoplasmatota archaeon | reverse complement strand
TCTATTTAAACCAAAAAATGGGGACGTCTCTTATGTATCTTAAAAAAGGGGCTAAAAGTGAAGTATCTGGTGAGTGGAGATTGTATGTTCCTGTAGGATTCAAAGATATCATCAGAGGGGTCTAATCGTGTTTGATACAAAAGGATTTGATGATAAAACAGTTGAAAAACTGTATAGAATCTGTGATATCCTTCAAAGGATTTCATTTGTTGACTATATAAAAAAAAGGCTTTCTCTGTATGGTGGAACTGGTCTTAATTTTTTACATGTTAACAAGGTACCACGACTCAGTATGGATATCGATTTTAATTTTAGAGATATACGAACGGGAGAGTGGGGGGACGAACGATCTGCGATTGATACCATTATTAAAAAGATATTATCGGATCTACACTATTCTGCCAACGATATTAAAATCCAGGCAGAGTATCCAATTACACGATTTACCGTTCGGTATAAAACAATGGATGGGCAATCAGATTCAATAAAAATTGAGATAGGGTACATGCGAAGAATTCCGATTTTTAAGGATGATACCTACCTGAAATTTAATCATTTTAATACCGGTGAAGAAATTGAAATGAAAACCCCGGTGTCTGAGGAGTTATTTGGAAATAAATTTTGTACGTTACTTTATCGTTATGCTGATTAAACGGTGATAAGTTCACGGGATTTATTTGATGTCTATACTATTTCAAAACATAGTTTTGATACGACCCTTTTTGAAACTGCAATGATACTTGATAGTCTTATGCGTCGTGAACCAAGGATATATAAAAAAAATCCTAGGGCTGTTGTGGAGAATATTTCAATTGATACGCAACTGTTAACCCTTATACGAAATAGAGAAATTCCCAAGGATCTTAAAACAAAATCTTTAAATTTTATAGATAAATATATTTTTATTTCAAAGGTAACCTATCCTGAAATAATCGATACTTTTTTTGATAAGTATGAGTTTAATCCTTCTTTGTTAGAAAGAGATGATGTACTTAATTCAGATATTGGTGTACATCCATCTATTTTATGGAATTTACAACGCATTAAAAATGTATAAAAATCTACCTTTTTTTTTCAATAAAATCTTTTTTTTTTAGTTTAGGTTACGACAAGGATTGGTAGTAGTGCGTGGTGGTGTTTGTTCATATTCATCGAAATGGTTGTTTTCATTACACGAACTACGGGTTCATGAATTATGAATCTATATCACGCAAATGGGATGATGGTATCTCACGGAAATGGAAAAAATATATCGCGCCACATGGAAAAAACATCGACAGGAGAAATCGTGTTAGGTAGATATTTCGTGTAAATATTATTAAATGAACGAAAGTTTTATTAATAGAACGATAGTTTTATTTATTATGTATTTGGATGCTATGTTCGAACGATATAAAGACTGGAAAATCCTTAGATTATTTTTACAACACCCTGACCAAGGGTTCTATACGAAAGAAATAGCTCGAAAAACCGGGATTGGATCAGGAACCGTTAACATCTTTTTACGAAACATTCTCCAAGACACGATTCTTACAAAAGAAATCATTGGAAATGTCCATCTCTACAAATTAAACAATGACCATATACTGGTAAAACAGTTAAAAACTGTTCACACCCTTCTAGTATTAGAACAAATAACATTTATTCCTCAGCTTTTACAAAAACATGATGCAATTCTTACCGTTGTGCTGTATGGATCCTATGCATCTGGGGAAAATGATTCAAAAAGTGATCTGGATGTTCTGCTTCTTGTGAAAGAAAAAAAACCGATAACCGTTTTTTCACAACAGATCGAAAAAAAAGTAGGGAAAAACGTTTCTATACAGATGATGACCAGTGCTGAATGGCGGCTTTTAAAAGATAAAGACCCTATTTTTTATGAAGCAATCCTCGAAAACCATATCGTGTTATGGGGGAGTGGATTGCCATGAAGGTTGCGGACTGTTATCAACAGGGTCTTCTGAAGAAAACATCGCCTTCGAAAAAATATGCAGAAAGATCTCTTGCTATGAGTCGTCGTTATATTCAGAATGCACGGGATAATCTAGGTTTACAAAATAAGAATCTTGTGGTGTTTTGTGCCTATACCGCTATGTTTCATGCTGCGAGGGCATTGTTATTTCGAGATGGGGTTAAAGAACGAAGTCATGTCTGTATTGTATCTTATTTACGTGAGACGTACCCTCGACTGAGACGCCTAGCGAATCAGCTTGATATGTATCGGAGAAATCGACATAATACCCTGTATGCACTTGATTTTCTGATTTCTGATGTGGAGGCACAGCAAGCAATTGATGATGCCGAACATTTCTATAGGCATATAGAAACTATTCTTAATGAATCATAGAGTGAACGGTACGGTATGGATCATTAAGTATCGGATTGTTTTTCCTCATTATTTTTTTTTAGTTCATATATGTCGAGTATTCGCAATGCATCTCACGGATTTGGGAAAAAATGTGTCGCACGATAATGGAAAAATGTTATAGGGAGTAGCGGCGAATTGGTTTCTCACACAGATGGAGTGGAATCAATGGTATGACAAAACTATGGCTCAATAAAGTGTTGTGAAAGTATAGTATTTTTTATTTCTTTATAACTAATTAAAATCGGAATGAGTTGGTTCATTTCTTGTTCCCATATTTTTTCTTTTTTTTCAACTGCTTCTGTAAACTCTTTTATTTCAAACACTTTTTTATAGTATTTTAATTTTGAGTTAATTAATGAGAGGGGGACCCTTGTTTTTTTCTGTATTAAAAACCAGAGATCATACATATCTCTGGCGTTATTTCTGGTTAATATTGCCCTGATTTTTTCCGCCATTATTTCAATGGGGTTCATCACTGGAACGGTATATGGTGGCAGATCCTTGTATATGGGCGTTATGGTGTTTATTATAATAGGCATTTCAACTTTTTCTCTTTTGCTGATATCGAGTCGTATGAAGGATTGACTTTGTCTGGTTCCATCATAAAGGGGACCTTTGATTTGAAGTATATAGTTATTTGTTCTCTCGTCCTCTTTTTTTTTCTTTTGTGATGTTTCACATCCAAAGATTTTCATATTGGTGATGATTGTTTTTAATATCGTTTCAGTGGCGATGGTCGTTTTTATGGTGAAATCTAGGTCTTCGCTGAAACGGTTTAACCCATATGTTTTCTGGAGGGCAGTTCCTCCTTTAAATACGAGTTCGTCCTTGATTTTTCTATAGAAATTGAGTAAAAATATGTGTTGCAGGTAATCTTTTTCTATTTGACCAAGGTTGAAACCGGTTAAGTCTTTGTAGGCGGTGAGATCTTTTCTTGTTAGCATGAGTTTATACTGCCTCGTTTATTTTTAGATGCCATTTGGTATTGTTTTTTCCCATTGCGGGGAGGGTGGGGTTGAGTAGATCATAGCGTTTATTGAGCTGTTTTTTTACGAGTGGGTAAATATCTATATCGTTGAGTTCGAGGGTGTATCCTAGTCTTTTGATAAGGACGATGGAGTTCATCATGAGGGCGTATTCAGTGATTTTTTTACTATTTATTTTTGTTTCTTTGAGAGCGTGTATGGTTTCGTGTAGTGGGCAGTGTGTTGGTAGGAGAAGTGAATCGAGTATGATTTTTTCTTTTTCGCCGATAAATATGTACCCAAATTGTGTTTTTTCTCGGGTATAGCCAAATATTTTTTTGAGGTGTATAAATTGTATTTCGTTATGTTCATAGATTATTCTTTTTTTTGATTTTGTTGTTGCTATTTGTGTTATTCTTGGGAGTTGCGTGGTTAAATGGTAGTGGGATAGGCCGGAGAGAAATGAGATATATGATGGTAGTAGGAGGTTGCTTGCTATTATGGGGAGGGGTGTGTCGGGTAGCGAATATTTTCCTTTTTCAATTCGTTTTATTATTTTTCTGTTTTCGAGTCTTTTTAGGTATAATGTGGTGTATTGTCTGTTTTTGTTGATGATTCGGGCTACGTCGGATATTGTGAGTATTCCGAGGTTGTGGTTTTTTATGGTGGTTATGAATTGTCGTTCGTTCATGAATGGTGAGGTATTATATTGCAGCTCCTTAATTAACTTTTTGTTAATGTATAATTATCAAATATGATTGCTTTAAGTAAATAAAAAGATATGTTTTTTTGGGTGGTATCTTAAGCAATAGGAATTGAAATTAAGGTATGTTTTACATCCTGTTTTAATTAGAGAAAACAAGGGGTGTGTGTAGCACGGATTTGGAAAAGAAACAAAGGTTTTTGTGGTTTTTCTATAAAAATATGGGTGCTGTACACGTTTTTTTGTGTGTTTCACAAATAAAAATATATATATCATAGCGTTTATTTATATGAGGACTTTGTTTGATAGGTTTTATAAAACTGGTTGGGTGGATAGTTGTTATTTTGTTTTTGATATTTATTCTATCTTGGAGTGGTTCGGTCGGTGGTGCTTTGCAGGGGCAGCTATCTTTGAGTTATGATGCTTCAGCTATGCCTGATACCATTCGTCCCGATTCCGAGGTTATTAAGATTCCGGTTACTCTCTCATATTTTGTGAGTGGTTTCGGGGTTAAATTGTTGGTTCAGTTGTTAAAATCCAAGACTGTACCAGTTTCTCTTTCATTGGATAACATACCTGTTAATACTACAATTTCGGTTACGCCTCAAGTGGTGTATCCTGTAATACGTGAAACAAAACCAACATCTCCCGAAACAGTCTTCGTATCAATTGCTACGTCAAAGGATATGCCAGCGTTTCAGACAATGCATGTTGCTGTGGTGGCGAAGGCATCGATGGACAAAGGACCTTTTGGGAGGGTAACCTATATTCAAAATACCTCAAATCGGATTGCTATTGCGTTTAAGGTAGGATATTATGGTAATCAGCAATATGATTATACCCCGTTTCATGAGTTGAAGCCTGGTGAAACAGTTCAGATTCCAATAAAAATTAGTGGTTTTGGGAATGCGCGAACTCAGAGTCGATTTGAGGTTCTTGATCCACCGGAGAATTGGACAATCAGTATACCGAGTGAGGTGTTTATCGGTACGGCAGCATTGGGTGAAGAGCATACGACTGTGGTGAATATGACAGTGCGTGCACCCAAGGTTGAAGGGTATATGAATGAACTTCAGAGTATTCATGTTCGGGTTGTATCGATGGCAGCGGGTCATCCTGAAGCAGGGTTCGATAATAGTACGGTGTTACAGGTTACGTTGCGATGTCGTGGCGGTAATTCTAGTGATATACTCGATGATAATCTACATATTTCGTTAAAACTTGGAATAGGTATAGTTGTGGGTGTTTTGTTGCTTATGGTGGTTATGCTGGTTATCCGCCGTCGATTTGTTTAAGTTACTCTGTTGTGCTGAAATTTTGTAGAAAGCGTTTGATGCCATAGAGGATGGTCGCGATGCCGGTAAAGTTTAGGATCCATGGTGTATTGGTAAGCCAGTCTTTGAGGATACCAGGTGTGATTGTATCGATATAGTTTGACCAGGTCATGCCAAACAGAATAACAAATATGCCGGTAAGCATGATGAAAATGGCGATAAGAATATCTAAAGTGGTGATGATATAGGGAATAGTTTCACAATCCATTGTATCACTATATGCTAGTATTTTTTAAATCTTTTT
>JAHJFH010000103.1 GCA_018824925.1 Thermoplasmatota archaeon | reverse complement strand
GGTATCTCTGTATCTTTTTTCCAGGTGTTATTAATTGGTTTATTGTCTACATATTGCCAGAGGTAGGTATCAAAACTGCCGTATTCGTGTTGGATGGTTAGGAATTTTTGTGCAGTGTTGATGGATGCTTTTATTTTTGCTTTGTTTCGTATGATACCAGGATTATTCATAAGTTCTTGTATTTTGTTTTCATTGTATTGAGCGATTTTATGTGGGTTGAAGTTGTCGTAGACTTTACGATAGTTCGGGCGTTTTTTGAGGATGGTGAGCCAGCTGAGCCCTGCTTGAGCTCCCTCAAGGATTAGGAATTCTAGATGTGTGGTATCATCATGGATGGGTACGCCCCATTCTTCGTCATGATAGTGTAGGTAGAGCTTGTTGTGTTCGCACCATGGACATCGTTTCATTGTGTTGTTTTCCCCTCTGAACAGATATGATGTTTATGTATTAGTGTTGATTTGTTACCGGTTCAGTTCGTTATATAGTCATTTCTTTTTCTAATAGTGAACCACTATTGGGATGATATTGGTGCTGTGTATAAAAAAAATACCAATGAAATCATTATCTTTGGGAGTGTGTTCTAAATTTTTGTTCCTTGGACCGATATATGCTGCCAGCACATAATTACCCGTTCGCCATGGTCGTGCATAGGATGTAAAAAAACGTGTGGCTCTTTTTTCACCATGTGCTAAATCATGGATGTCCGAGCCATCAAATGAAGCATAATTGAAAAAGAATGGTAAATTAAAAATAAAACCTGAGAAATTGATTCTACCGCTGTATGGATCCCCAACATTTTCATATTTTACTCTAATTATCCACTCATCATACTAGCCATATCCAACATCCCTAATGTACATATCAACTCCAAATACTCTGATATCAATATTGTCTTCATTGTTATCAGAATCATTTTTTTTATCAGCATTAATAGATGGTGCTACCGCAACGTCAAGAAGCACCATCAGTTTGAAGGAGTGCACACCATTTCATGAGTCCTCAGATGGCATAGGGTGTTTGTGCGGGATGCCAGTCAATTGATATTTTAAAGAATCCGGGAATTAGTTTTGGAAAAACTCGTGGGTTGTTCCAATAGTTTTCCGTCCATTTATCGTCATCGGTAGCATGTGTATAAAAAACATTGATTTTGTTATCGATAAAATTATTTTTAGAAATGACACTGTTTTTATTTTTATGGAATAGTAATCCAATGGTGCTATCAAATATTGTATTATGGTGGATGGAATTGTGATCTGAGATTGGCTCAGGATAACCAACGCCAGCAACTCTGATACCTCTACCAGTATACTGTATTTTATTGTAGGTGATAGTGTTGTAGCTACTACCTGCAAGATATACACCAGTATCACTGTTTGTTATGGTATTATTTGAAATGATGTTATAGTCACAGTTATGCCAGAGCATTATACAAATATCGTTATTTTCGAAAATATTATCAAAAATACTACAGTCATTTGCATTAAAGAGTCGTATGCCATAATCATTTTGTTTGGAATTACCGCTGTTTTGTATGGTAAATCCATAAATATTTACATAATTTGCATTAACATACATAATGGCGGTACCAATCATATTACCGTCAATGATTGTCGTTTTTTTATTTTCACCAATTAAAGTGATCGAGGTTTCTATTAAGAGATGTTCATAATAGGGTGATGAATCATCATAGACATACACCGTATCGCTATCCGTGGCATTATCTATGGCATCCTGAATGCGGGTGTAGTTCCCTGGTCCTGAGCCTCCAACATAGAGGGTGTTGCCATTGGATAGAGTTTGTATCTTTGTATCATTTAATGCAGAGAGTGATGGTGCTACAATCACACCAAGAAACAATAGCATTCCAACTACTGCAAACCATTTCATTGCCGGGGGTGTCATAGGTGATCCTTCTGAATATTTCTATTATCTCCATTGAAAATAAAATGATATAGGATGTATCATAGGACAGGTGAGAAAGAGAAATCCTTTCCATGGAACATTTGTTGTATCGGTCACATTTTTTACTTTTAAGGTAGCATGAAGCATTGAGGTAGAAGCACCAAAACCTAGAATTGGTCCTAGTTTGAGTATTTGTGTTTCTCCGGGTTCCCATGTCTTCACAATAT
>JAHJFH010000102.1 GCA_018824925.1 Thermoplasmatota archaeon | reverse complement strand
TATACCCTAATATTATCATTAGGCAGGCCGCTCTCTATGGATTCTGTATCAATATTTATATTAAACTTCCAATTTGATGTAAGTTGGGCAAGAATCTGAAGAACCTCAGGCTCTGCTCCCTCGTTATAAGAAATCAAATAAATGTTAGAAAATATTTTTCCAGCGACAATATTTGTAGAAGCAACATAAATGGTGCGACCATCCTTGATTGCCGGATACCCATCAACTTCTAAAGCCTCAGGATTTCCTTTGGTTCCTACGTTTTTCTCATACCATTCAAGAGGAGATAAAATACCATTCACGTAAGTATGCGGATATGATGTTAGATCGCCTGCATTTTTAACTACTCTTACTCCAATTACATTCTGAACAGCTCCGGCTTGAAGAGGCAGTAAAAAAAGTAGAAAGATAATAAGTGGGAAAAATTTTTTCAACATATTTAATTTTCTGATTATATGTGGTTTAGTCTACAGATTCACATTTTCCTAAATAAGCTACATTCAAACCTCTCTTCTCAACAAAACATTTATTATAATATGTGTTACCATCGTCAACACAAACATAATCAGCGGGAAAATCAGTCAAACATTTTGCCTCTTCAGCATTTTTCGCGTCTCTTATAATACCGTCAGGAACATCCACAAAAAATAATAATTCTTTAATAATTCCGGTTCCACATCTACCTTCTTTTTGAACGTATACTCCTGTTTTATCTATTACACATTGATTCAGGTATGTCTTACCATCTTCTCCACACTTAAAATCAGCAAGAGTAGGGCATGTACCATCGGAATCCCTAACTATATTGTCACTTTCGCCGACAATGGGAACATCAGCAATGTTATTGGAGATTGCAGGTAAATCATCATCAGTTCCCGGAGCTCCGGCATCACGGCAATAATAGAAGCTAAAATTCGTTGAGGTATCTTTCCAAACACGCCATATTTTATCACTGCCTATGGCAGGCCAAGGATTTTCACATAAAAACACCCGAGAAGGAACACTTTTTGTACCCGACCCTGACCCAACATAACACCCTGTTGCAAAAACAGTCATCTGACTTGTACCGTTATTTAATGGGGATGAAATAGATACTCCGGAAACATCTAACTTTGACTGATCATCTTCAGAACAAACAACCTGGGATTTAGCAATAATACAATCTTGTGAAGGATTTTCTTCATTCTGGCAAAGACAAACACTCTTTTTCTGACATTGAGATAAAACAGAATTTGGATCATTCTTGAGTGTTGTATTATCAGGGGTATCTTTCTTTGTCCAAGCAAATGTAGCCACTAAATCCCCGCCATCCTTATCTTTTGCATATGGGATATAACGATGCTGGTTCTTGTTAATATTAGAATACACATCGTCTGCACAATTATTTCTGTTCCCTCCGCAAAAATATTGATCTTCTTTAATGTCTTTATCAATAAGTCTTATTAAATCTTTTTGCTCAACTTCAACCTCAACTGAATGTATCTCACAAATTTTATCCATAACAAGGAAAGACCAATAAAAATCCTGATACATTGACACACCGTTTGCTGTAACAGAACCTCCTTTAACATTCTTTACCGCGTCGCCTTCAATGTTCCCTCCCTTTAATGTCACTCTGTAATCCCTATAAACCTTATTACTTTTATCAAACAAAGAAGGCTCAAGCAACATTGAAGGTGTAAACATTACTTGGCTGTTTTCTCCGACATTAATAGCTTCTACCATTCCATCAACCGAACACCAAATATCCTCCGCAAAAACAATCCTTCCCCAAAAACCTTTTATCGTATTTACAATCTTTCCCCATATAGAAACTTGAGCATTAGATTGAGGACATGCAAGTGTCTTATTATTATACTCAACAACAAACTGATCTTCTAAAGTATCCAAATCCATAATTTGATTATATTTTGCGATAATCATTCCGTTTCTACATAATTTTTGGAAATTTAATGGGTTTAAGGTGTTACTATCAACACCGGCATTTATTCCCGGGCGAGGGAAATTTACATCTGTTGTATCATCAACATTCTTTTTGTGGGGTAAATAATCCAGATAAGACCCTTTCTTCACAATCACACGAGGTCTTTGAACACAACATCCGGTTGCTTTTTCAACTCCATATTCATCTAACGGAGCAAATATATCATTACCGCTCCCATCTCTGCCCAAAACACATTCACTGTCATTTT
>JAHJFH010000013.1 GCA_018824925.1 Thermoplasmatota archaeon | reverse complement strand
TTATTATTCAATCGATGAGTCTTTCAAATCTTGCCACGGCTCTTGCCCCTTTTTTACCTAATAGAAATACTTCTGGAAGCAGCGGGATCGCTGGTACTCTTTTCAAGGAGACTTTAGGACGATGATTAAGGGGATGCTTGCCGCTATTTTAGCGGCAATTGTCGTGGCCGGAATTATTCTTGGCATTATCTGGCTTGTTATGTCGGGATTATTTTTGTGGATAGCTGGTTTTTTACTTGGAAGTTTTATCATTGCAGTAGTGGTTCTTTTTGTGATCATTTTTATATTTGCGGTGATTGCCTTTGTTGCACTTTTTTATTATCTTGCTGAAAAAACGCCATCGGTTGAACCTGGCGAATATAAAATTGAGGAACAAAAGGGAAAACACGATACCTAATTTTTTTTTCTTCCTTTTTTATGGCTCAAGAATTACTTTAATTGAATCCTGAGCAGCAGCAGCGAGCTGAAAACCTTTTGCTGCTTTTGTGATAGGAAGTACATGGGTTATTAAATCGGTAACTGGTAGTTGTTTCTGTTGTAAAAGGGCTATTGCGTGGACAATATCTTTTGGACTTCCTGCATAAGTTGATACTACAGTTATTCCTTTATTCCACAATTCAAATAGGGGAATTGGTATATTGATGTCAGGTTCTGGTGGTGCAAAAAACAATATCGTTCCACCTCGCTCTACTACATGTATTGCTTGGGACATAGCCGCTGAAGCACTGGTACATACCACAACAAGATCAGCAAGATGGCCATTATTGTGTTTTCGTATTTGTTCGGGTATGTTTTCTGTTGCCTTTATTGTGGCTTTTGCACCGAATGTTTTTGCTTTTTGTAATCGAAAATCTACTATATCTGTTGAAAATATGGTGCTTGCTCCCCATCGGTATGCGAGCATTACATGTAATAACCCAGACATGCCACTTCCGAGGACTGCAACACTCTGACCTGGTGTAAATCGCGCGATTCTGAGCCCTCGAATTACACATGCTAATGGTTCGATAAATACCCCTTCGTGATAGGTTACTGTATCGGGTAGCTGGAAGGTTCCACGGTCAACATTTATTGGGGGAACACGGAGATATTCAGCAAAACCACCGGGATCAAAATTTGTGGTATGTAATGTGGTGCATAAGGTGTGTTGATCATTGAGGCAATACTGACAGGTGTTACAGGGCACATGATGGGATACAAATACACGATCACCTACGCGATAGTGTTTAATCTTATTGCCAACTTGTAGAATATCCCCAGTTATTTCATGGCCGAGGACGCATGGTGCTTTTTTTATCCGGTACCATTCCATAACATCGCTACCACAAATTCCACTTGCTTTAACCTTTACCAGAAGTTCATCATCTTTGATGGTGGGAATTGGTTGTTCTTCAATACGGACATCATGATTAGTATAGTACATCGCAACCTTCATCGATTTCATAAGTTGTCCTCAGAATATGGGTATATTCCTGATTACTATAAGAGCTTTCATTTGTTTGTATCTTTAAACATTCTATATTAACTATAATAATATTTTTAGTCAGCACTCTATTGTCAGTTTCCTATTATCTTTTGGTTAGAATTGAGTTCTATGAATATTGGTATTATTTATTTTTCGAAAACAGGAAACACTCGAAAAATCGCATAGATGTTGTTTGACCATTTAAAAAACAAGAAGATAGTATTGGAGTTGATATAAATTAGAAAGAATAAAATCCCTTAAATGTTTGTAGGTGGTCACGCTGTAATACGTCAGAAAGAAATGTTTATTACGAATACGTCGTATGATTTAAGAAATTTTGATGCTTTATTAGTGGGATCTATTCTAGGGGTATAGCGACCCACACCATATCTTAAATCTTTTCTGAATTCGGCTAAAAACATCAGATTAAAAATAAATTAGGAGTATTTTTTACCTGGTACGGCGGTCTGGAAAAACATCTAATAGCACGTCCATTATTAAAGAAACAACTTGTAGAGCATCAAATACAGATTATAAGCACATATCTCTTTGCTATGCAGATGGAAAAAAGAGTCTATTTTGGAGGGCAAGGAAAACATTGAATCATTTTTTTGCTGTAGTCCTTGAGTAATCTCCTTTTTTTCTTATTTATTTGATGTAAATAGTTCGTAGGCTTCCTTAGGAGTTGCTTTTTTATGTACGATTGCATTGACTGCTTTTATCATCCCTATAGGACTTGAACTTTGAAAGATATTTCGTCCCATATCAACACCAATGGCCCCCGCATGGATTGCATCATATGCCATATGTAATGCTTCTTTTTCTGGTTGTTTTTTTCCCCCAGCAATCACGACAGGAACTGGGCAGGTTTCGATTACTTTTTCAAAGTCTTTACAGAAATAGGTTTTTACGATATGAGCCCCCAGTTCAGCTGCCATTCGTGAAGCGAGACTAAGATATCGAGCATCTTTTGCCATTTCTTTACCAACTGCTGTGACTGCAAGAACAGGGATGCCATAACGTTCCGCTGCATCAATATATTCAGTCATACCGAGAAGTGTGTCACGTTCAAAGGGTGCTCCAACTAATATTGAGTATGCCACTCCTGATACATTTAATCGGATGGCTTCCTCGATAGTAGCTATAGTTCCTTCGTGGAGGAGTTCTGGACCAACGATACTGGTTCCCCCAGAAACCCGTAATACTATTGGTATAGCGGTTTGTGGGTCAATATAATTTCGTAATGCTCCACGGGTTAACATTAAGGTATCAGCATAGCGAAGTAATGGATTTACCATGGTTGCGATATTTTCTAAACCAGAGGTTGGTCCCATGAAATATCCATGGTCCACTGCAAGCATTACGGTATGGCCATCTTTTGGTTTGATAATGCGTGATAATCGATTTTTCATTCCCCAGTCCATAGGAAAATCGCCTCGTACCAGGG
>JAHJFH010000101.1 GCA_018824925.1 Thermoplasmatota archaeon | reverse complement strand
ATCTAATAACTATTATTTTAATTATTACAATGGTTCGCGGGATGCCTATCAAATGATAAAACATCTCAACATTTAATACTAAATCTCAGATTTTTTTGTTGAAATCCAATTATTACCCTGTAATTTACAATAACCATTCGTAAATGATTCTAAGATGGTAAGAATTTTTTTCCTTAACTGTTCGGGAATACATTCAATATCAATTGTAGTTTTATTTACGTGTAATTTTTCCACATGTTCAATTTTTGCCGATGTAGGAAATGAAGTGTCTTCTTTTATGAGATAAAACGCATGATTTTTTTCATCTTCATCAAGTCGTAGGATTTTTGAATTATTATTATCAAGAAACTGTGAAATACTCAAAGATTTAAATTGCATTATTTGAGGAGCAACTTGATTAGCTAAAAGAAATAGTAACACACCTTGACATTTTGAGCAACTACCACAGGGGATAATTTGGTTATTTTCGAAATGACAGGAATGGCATGATCGTTGATATTGTGCTAATTCAGCATACCGCTTAACCAATATTCTTTCAACTATCAAACCAGAGATTGTTCGCACTGCTGACCATTGTTTCAACCCAGGAATTCTCTTTGCGTACCAAGTATCCATAAGTTGGTCATAATCTTGATGTTGATAATAAACCCCATAATAATGCGTAATTCCTTGAGATACTGGTGGGCTACGAATATCATCAAATTCACTGCCAATCAATAGATTCCCAATCCCATTATCAATAAAAATGGGAAGAAGGGAAAAAACATAGAACGGAAATATACATAATCGAATGGGATAGGTATCTGCCCGCACTGATCGATGATCCTTTCTAATTATTTTTAGATGATCAAGCATAATGGTATAGAAACGATCTACATTTGTCCATACTCGATGTGTACGAGGATCATTTTTTTCATGGTGCATATATGCGGGTAACGCAGTTCGCCAATGACCTCCACTTTCGTTTATATATAATGGGTACACTTCAGCCCCTATTTCTTTGAGTATTCCATAGGTTAACAGGCTTTCTTTTCCACCACTTGAAAGTACGCCACATCTATTATTATTTATTTCTTTGAGCAGTTCTTTATCTGGCTCAATTGCTGTTGGTTTTATAATTGCGTTTGGTTCTGCATCAGAAGGGGAAATTGCGTTTATATCAGGTATAAATTCGGGAAGTATGTAATTCGTTCGACGGCGTAGAATTTTATTCACATAGATGTACCGACTAAAAATCGTGTTAAGTGTGGTTAATAATGTGTAATCGGATGAAGAAAGAGGGAATCTCAACCGAAATGTCTCAGTAAATAGCCCGTAGTTTAAAAGGGGCATACAAAAAGCTAAGCGAAGGAGGGGCTGATGATTAATATGAAGTGATTGTGGAAATGACAATTGTAAAGGAAAAATTACAGATTCCCCATCAATCTTACTTATAGTCACATTACATTTTGCTGTTTTATGTTGTAGCACAGGATCTGAAAGTGAAATTTCTGAAAAGCAAATGAGATTTTTTGATGAAGATTTAGTGGACATAATCTCGGAGTATTTTTTTAACGATTGGTTCAACACCTTCGGAGATTGGTTCGACAACCGGTACATCAAAACATTCAGTATATATCTCTTTGAATTTTGTTATATCAGTTGGATCCATATTTTCACGATTTAAACCAATGCCGAGTAATGGTTTTTCTGTTAAGAGTTCAGCGATTTTTATTACTCGACTAACATCAGGCATGGGGTATCCTGAGAATCCATCTAGGTGAGGTCGTTTTGGGGCATCGACCACTATAAACCCATGAATTTTTCCTGCTGCGAGAATCTCAAATCCACCTGGAAAAAAAGGATGAACAATACTTCCCTGGCCTTCGATTAGCATAAAATCAGGGTGGTCATCTTTCCATGATTGAAGGATCGCTCCTTCAATTCCTCCCGAGATAAAATCATTGATCATAGCATCTAGAATAATGCCATGCGGCCATCCTTGCATCCAACCCGTTTGCCCTGTGTAAATCATGTCACAGGAATGTTGAAATGCTTTAATGGTTTCATTTAGCATAACTGCGATTGTGCGTTTTCCAATGGCAGAATCAGTTCCAAGAATTGCTATTCGTATGGCCTCAACAGACGTTATTTCGCCTGTATAAAACCGTTTATAATCACGAAATAATTTTCGTGCATCGGTAATGGTACAACCATTTTTATTTGCTAATTTTTTATACAGTTTGTCATCTGAGAGGAACTGATGTAACCCTGAAACTATATTTAATCCATGATTTAATGCCCACTGAACAGCTGTATTATATCCTTCTGGTAACATTCCTCCTTCAGATACGGCACCAATAATAAATGTATCTACCTTTGATCGATTCAAAGCTCGGTCAAGATTATTATATAATGGAATATCTCGAGGGGTGCCATCAAGGATAACGCCGGCATCTCCTTCAGCAATAGTGGTGTCTACAACACTAGATATATGAAATTTTTTGCTATAACGAACTAACCCATGGGCCGTTTTTCCATCAGCACAAGTATATCGACCATCAGCATAAACAAGAGCATTATTCTTCTTCATGTATCATCAACTTCTGATTAAAAAAAATTATCGAAAATATATGTTTCCTCTATGTCTTTCTCCCTGTTAAAACGGCTACATATCGATCATTAGGAACAGATTCTTTACGATGACGATCAAGTAATGCGATCAATCCAGCTGTTGACGCGGGGAGGACATTTAACCCTTCTTTATCCCGAATCATTTTTGCATGCGCTAGCATATTTTTGTCGCTTGAATACGAAGCCCATCCATTTGATTTTCTAATTGCTTCTAAAGCATATTCGCCATCTATTGAACGCCAATTAATTAATGGTTCATTTATCGCCGTTTCTTTGATTTTATCAGGTTTCAAATCCTCACAATTAGGTAAATTTTTTAAATATGCTTGAATAATCGGATTCTTCCCAAAGGAAGATCCTGCCACAATTTTTGGAATACGAGAGGTTTTTCCACGTCGATATAAACTTAAAAAACCTTTATAAATTCCTGCAAGGGTAGTACCATTTGATACCGGTAAGGCTACAACTGCTGGTGCATCGCGTAAATCATCATAAATCTCGTAGGCGATTTCCCCATACGCTTTGAATTGCAATGTGGTATTCGCGCCACCAGCGTTGGCATCGTAATAATCATTTTTATCAGCAAGTTTCTGTGATTCAAACACAGCATTTTCGTAATCCCCAGGTATTCGATAAATTTCTGCATAATAACTAAAAATTTCCTTAACCCGACTGGTATGATATTTTTCAGGAATACAGATAATGCATTTTATCCCAGCAAGAGATGCTGCTAAAGATATTGCCGCCCCGTAATTACCACATGTTGCTACCGTAATAGCCTCATATCCTCGTCGAAGTGCATCCATGACTTGGGCAAACGCAATACGATCCTTTTGTGTTCCTGTTGGAGTGCTACCTTCAAACTTCAGATAAATTTGTCGTAATCCAAATTCTCGTTCAATATTTCGTGCTCTGGATAGATTAGTATCTCCAATTTCTGAATCAAAAATATCTTCAAACGCTTCTAATCTTTCTTCAAGTGGGCGAGAATGATCAGCAGCTACTTTTCTTTGAGTCTCTAACTCTGGAGCTATAAGTGGTGTTTGAGCGGTTGCTCCATCTAATAAAGAAAAACCATTCATGCCATTATTTACTTTTTCTGTTTCAGAAGTTGATGATGGAAATAACGAAGAGGTTTTTGTTTGTTCCTTTTGAGCCTCCTCCCGTGATGTTGTTTCTTTTTTTTGGTTCATTAATGTTCTTCCAAAGAATTTAACAACAATATAGATTGACAACTCTTAAAATCATTTAAAGTTATTGTTGAAATCATTGATACATCATTAACATTGTGTTGTAAAAAGAATGTGATGAATCAAATAGCTACGATTATTAAACTTTGGACAGATAATATTGCACATCAAATATAATCTCTCCAGGACTCTTTCTCATCAAGGTCCTTAGACTCGTCCTTATCATCTTTATAAATTCCTAATTCTGCTAGTTTTTCAGCATCATATTCATCCTGACTTCTTGTAACTCGTTTACGTTTTTTTGGTGGCATATTTATTCATTCCTATAATTATTACTTTCTGTTTATGAAAATTATGTCTGTAATCCAAGGAAATTGATAGAAAATCCAAGAAAAACAGGAAAAATCCAGAAAAGAACCCCTGAATTGACGCCATTTCTCCTGAAAAAACATTATTTACCTTTTCTCCACCGTCGCATCATACTACTTTTTGCCCGTTGACTTAATGATAAAATTGGTGGATGTAACGCCTCATTTACAAATCGAATATCCTCAATTGAATAAAATGCTGTAGGATTATATTTTTTTACAATTTCAATGATCTTTTCTAAACATTGTCGTTGTACTACTGAATATATGATTTTAACTCGTTCATCAATACCTTTAGCATCTACAACAGTCAACCCAAAATGTTCTTGTTTTAATGCATTGACCAATTCGGTAGCATCTCGTTTAGTAATAATTCTAATTCCAACCATGCCAATAGATAGTTTCTCTTCAATGAATATACCAACAAAGTTACCGGTAGCAAAACCAGCTGCATAAAAGAGATAATAATACCATACCGTGAGATTTTGTATGATTTGTCCTATAGCTAATAACCATATCAATACTTCAAAAAAACCAACAAGCGGGGCTAGATATTTCAATCCCTTAGCAACAAAGATGATTCGAATAGTACCAATACTGACATCTATAACCCGAGCGAAAAATATTAAAAACGGTAAAACCAACAAAGCATATATTTCTGTCATTGTGTTATCCGATGAAATACAATTACCGGGTTAATTCACCCTTTACTAATTTAGTTGCCCTGAAATAACTAGGTCTTTTTTATTTTTTTGTCAAGAAAAGCAGTTTTTTATTTAT
>JAHJFH010000100.1 GCA_018824925.1 Thermoplasmatota archaeon | reverse complement strand
TGCAGATGCCGAGGAGGGTGAGTGTGCCTATGGAGTAGACGATGAATGCATAGGTGAAGATAGAGACGGTTTTTCGCATGTTTCGGCCACCGAGGATGTAAAGACCAGCGCAGATTCCGCCAAGCATAGCGAGGATGTTTCCTTCGAGAGTATCTATTGTGAATGAGGTAAAACCATAGTTGCCGAGCACGAGAACGATGACACCACTTACAGAGATGATGATTCCGGTGATGTTGATGAGGGAGAGGCGTTCTTTGAGAAAGAAGTAGGAGAGTGGTGCGACCAGCATCGGGTGTGCGGTGACGAGAATGACGGAACTAGCGACAGAGGTTTTGGTAAGCGAGGTGATCCAGAGGGCGAAGTGTGCGGCGAGTATGAGGCCAATGAGGGTCATTTGAAGGAGCGAGTGTCTAGGAAGAGAGCGGAGTTCATGTTGTCGTTTGGTGTTGAAAAGGATGAAAGGGAGGATGAGGAGGGTGGTAAATAGTAGACGATAGAAGGCAATGGTTAATGGGGGTGCTTGGGTTGAGAGTATGAAGATTGAGGCAAAAGAGACGGATATGATGGATATGATGAGGGCGATGTAGGGTTCTTTCATGGGGGGTTAAGAGATGGTTAATTTGTTGGGTGATATTAGTGTTTGGCTTTTTTTTAATGCAGGGGTCATCAAATTTTTTATATAGGTATACTTTATTTCATGTGTAGATTCCACAAAAATAATTGGAGGGATTCGCACTCTTTCGGATATTGATTTAGTGGATATGGCCACTAAGATTATTAGGGTAATTCATCCTGATCGTTTTTTTGGGTATTTGTGGATATTTAGTTGGATTATGGCGATTTGGGTATTTCATATGCAGTTTTTTATTATGGGGTTGTTTTGTTTATTTTTAGCGTTGATTATTTTTGAAAAAAAGACTAAGACGTCCATGGTTGATCATGCATTGGCACGGTTAACCATGGATAAAACCCAGCGTTCCTTGGTTGTTCAGAAGTTATGTCAGGATGGGTTGAAATGGGATGATTATGAGGTGTGTTCTGGTCAAGCGTTATTGCCTTCTGGTCCGGTGGCAGAGGGAGATATTATTTGGAATTGTATGGGTAATGTTGCTTTGCGGCATGTACCAACGAATTCGTTGTTGGGGGCGTTTGATTTTTCGGATGGGTCGATAATTAATGCAGTGACTAGTCAGAAAAAATAGTTATATTATTTGTTAATTTAAATAAAATTAGATTAATATCAGATGTGTTTATTCACTTTTTTTATTATGGGTGAGGCACGTGTTATCGGCTTGAAATTGTCAAAAAATGATGCAGAGCTGATACGTCACATTCAATCATGTGGGATGTCTAATAGTGTTTTAGTGCGGAAATCGTTGGAAATGTATTTTTCTGTGGTTAACCAAAATTATAGGGAGAAAAATGAAAAAAAGGTTAACCATAACATTTGCTCGGTTAACCAAATTGAAGCAAGCAATAAACATAGTAATAATGTAAAATATGGTGCATATACTGAAGAAAGCGACCTTATCAGACTTCTTCAAGAAGAAAACGAATGGCTGAAACATCGCGTAGAATATTATGAAAAGATAGTCACCCAATATCTGGATAACAACCATAATAATAAACCCAAACCCCCCTATCAAAAAAATAGATCATCAGTGCGATTCTGAAATCTGAAACAAATTTTTTTTTTATACACAAATCTTTTTTTAGATTATGGCCTTTTCCCATTTATGTCTACTCCAAAAGTCCTTGGAATTTATGGGTTTTCTAATACTGGGAAAACAACGATTATCTTAGATGTAATAAAACGATTACAAACCAATGCGTTAAAGGTAGCGGTCATTAAATGTTCTTCACAATCTTTTGATATCGACACCCCAAAAAAAGATACCTGGCAGCACCAAAAAGTTGGAGCAGACCCCGTGCTCTTTTGCTCACCGCATCAGACCCTCCTCCAAACCACTACTTCCTTACCAGAAGATCAGGCTGTTGCCATACTTTCTCAAATCACGCCCCTTGATATTATCATTATCGAAGGATCTATACATCCCGCAGTTCCAAAAATACGTATCGGATCCATCCCAAAACGAAAAAATACCCTAGCAACTATAGAACACAATGATATAAATACTATTTTACAAATAATAAACAAAGAAAAACTCATTATTAATACAAATAATATGATACTTATAGTAAATGGGTTACCAATCTCGTTAAGTGAATTTCCTTCTCAAATTATAGAAAAAACAGTACTTGGGATGCTTTCATCATTACATGGTGTAACTGACATAGAATCATTTCACTTTAGTTATCAGAAACCACAATAAACCATTCTTTTATAGAGTAATAAAATTCTGTATAATAAGAACAATTATT
>JAHJFH010000012.1 GCA_018824925.1 Thermoplasmatota archaeon | reverse complement strand
AGCATCTGTGTCATGTTTGTGAGCTCTGAACGAGACGATCCAGGCTGGCTTGCCTTTGGCGTTACTTCGAACATTCTTTCTGAAGCAGAGGTACGGTGTCCCATTTTTATCGGCAACAAGTTGACAATTGTTCCTAGAGGAGAACGCTTTGTCTCCCAGGACGTTACCGAGCTCCGGGAGATGTTTGATCAGATGTTCAAACTCCTTGGAATCATGTCGATTCCATGGTGTGATGGTGAACCAATGGATCACACCGGTGTCGATATCCACACTGATGTGGAGTTTGATACAGTCTTTGCGTTTTCCATGCCGTTCGATCCGGATGTCGTACCAAGTGCTACTGTTATGCGTGCTGAACCCAGTGCTGTCAACAGCGATGTTCATCTTTTTTCGTCGGAGAAATCTGGTGACCCTGTTCATCACCTTCCGGATGTATGTGATAGAGAGTCGTTTCATCCCTCGTTGGATCACGCTATGCCCCGGGAGACTTGTGTAGCGTTGTTTGAGTGTCTCGCTGTCTTTGATGTGTGCTTCAATACCGTCGTAGGTTTGGTTGAATCCTACTTTAAGGAGACATACTATGGCAATGGTCTGTGGGTCGTGTCCTTTACGTCCCTTTTTGTTGGGTTTCCATGGTGGTGGCAAACAATGAACCGCTTTAATCACCGCCTTGGTGAAAGCGACGGCGAAGTTGCGGTTCACATGGTTTGCAACTGTTGGATTTATCCTTTTCTTTGCGCATCCCATCCAATGAAAAAAATGAATTGCTTCATCCTTAATTATCTATTTCGGGATGTAGCCTTTATTAACAAAACATTTAAATAATGTCAGAGATATATATTGAATTAATCAAACTCAAAGGGGGAATAATATGAGTCTTGCTCTCCATTCAATAGCTTCTTGGATATGTTTTAAAGTAAATTTTCCCCTTAACGAGGTGAATAAAAAATGAGAAAAATGAAAAACAAACACACTATTGCGATAAGTTTGCTTATCGCAGGGCTGATACTAACAAGCGCAACCAGTGCACTCGGAGCTCAACAGGACGAAAAACTACCACTATTGCGAAAAGCAAATGTGACAGCATCTCAAATAACTGTTGAGAGATCTGCGGTCTATACCATGGAACGTGGAGCTGCACAACCACTTGCTAGCACAATGATAATTGATACAGACTATGATGATTTTCACCCAACCATTTCAGGGGATAAAAGCGGCCAATTTTTTGCTGGATTTGAACTCTCTATCGATGGTATCGACTACTTCCCAGATTTTTGGTATTCACTTGATGGTGGAATAACATGGGAAGAAGCAGGATACTTTGCCGAATCACTCGGTGCTCAATTCCCTGATGCTGATTCCAACGATAATGGTTTTTACTTCACCTTCAGTGCTCCAACTGATAACCCTGGACAACAGTGGCTCGGAATCGCTGAGGATCTTACTGCAATAACCGCTAGTGTATGGGATTGGGGAACATATGGTTTAGAATTTTTTGAATACCTTGCTATATCCTGTTACACTCGTGATGGTGAACTTTGGAATCCTGGCGGTATGTCAGGATCTGGATACAATGGATACTCTGGAAATGATTTAGACGGTTGTCCATTTGTTTTCTATCCAAACTCTGATACTGGTGGTGCTATTGGTTGGTTAAACAACCTTGAAAACTACACGAAATCAGATTTTGCTATCGATGAAGTAACCGAAGACTCTTACGCTGTGTATCAAAACGAATACGAACCAGATCTTCTCGTTCGAAAAGATGATTTTGGTAGCTGGAATGCACAAGGATTTCACCCTTACCTTAATGCATACTTTGTTGGTGATGGTGTTAACCCACTCACAAGTCCCTCAGTAGAAGCATCAAATAATAATGTAGTTGTAGCTGCAGAACGTGAGGGAAACATATATGCATTATATTCTGCAAATGGTTTCACCACGGTCAACGAAGCATTGATTGTTGAATCCGCTGTTGCTCCAGAAGTCAAGATTACACTTGATGGATCAACCTTTGTTTGTTCCTATGTCAAGAGTGATGCAGTCTATCGAAAAATCTCAACTGATGGCGGTGCATCTTGGACAGATGAACAAATGGTTGAGGATAGCCAAACCAATGCTGAATATGGTAGCCATGACCTCGGAAATGCTCCAAAAGGTGTTTTCTCTGTTTGGGAAGATACCCGTAATGCTGATATCGATATTTTCTTTGGTGAAGCATATGTTGTTTCAGCACCAGAGCTTGAGATTTCCTCAATATCTGGGCCAATCGGTGTAAAAGCCGCAATTAAAAATATTGGTGATGCTGCTGCAACTAACGTCCAATGGACTATTGAAGTTACAGGTGGCGCACTTGGTCGTATTGACAAGAGTGCAACAGGTACAATTGCTTCATTAGCTATTGGTGCTACTGGGCAAGCAAGTCTAGGTCTCATCATTGGTCTTGGTAAAATTACCGTAACAGTTTCTGCCACCTGTGATGAAGGTGTATCCGCAGAAGAGACGGTTAGTGGAACACAGCTTTTGATTCTTACTTTACTATAAGAATCTCAACCATCTCTCTCTTTTTTTTCTTTTTTATTTATTTTTATTTATTATGACAATTGTTACATAATTAAATTTTTATTTTTGTGTGAATATTATCAAAATTCTTAGAAAATCTCTTTAGAATTCAATCTATTTCTTAAAAACTTAATTGTGTTAGTCGAAACATTTATAATCTGGAAAATATATTATAAAGGAATAGGGAGAACAATTATGAAACACATAACCAAAGCAAAAATAATGTTAGAAGCAGCTGTAGCACTTGCCATTGCATTAGTCTTAATTATACCTGGTGCAGCCGTAAATGCTAACGACCAACACAAAAATGCGTTCCCTAACTCAAACCCGATGGCGATCGCAAATGTACAACGTATGCAATCAATGGGTACTACCTTGGTTGGATCTGATGTCCTTCTGTCTTTTACAGCAGGAGATGATGTCCTTCCCCATGTAACTTTAGACCCTGAAGGAAATGTCGTTGTCACCTGGACAAATGAACCTACTGTTGCAGAAGGTAACATGGGTATTGTTTTTTCAAACAACCCGACAGAACCCACCTCATGGGATGGATGGATTATTTCACTATCCGACCCCTTCTCATATTGGTTTGATACTGCAAAAGTCGCTGGTCCAGATGCCGCTGATTTTAAGGGACTTATGGGTGTCTATATGACCATTGACACAGAACTTAGCGGATACTATCTCATTGATGATATCACCGCTGACCCATCATTATGGTCATTTTATACATGGAGCGGTGGCGCACCCGAACCACAATATGCCTGTATAGCAGATATGGGATTTTACCAAGATCTTTACTACCCAGAATTCTGGGGGCCTTTCAACTTCTATATATACCATGAGATCTACGCCAGCTATGACATCGTTGACTGTCCAATCTGTTTCCACACCGATGTACGTGGTGGAGCAGGTGGTGTCGGATTTTTCGATGGGCAATCCTTTGAAAAAACCGCACCAGCAAGTGACCCAGATCTTGTAGATCTTGGAGATCGATTCCACACCATTATCCAATACAATAACGCAACTGAGGGAGCTCAGCTCGTCTGGAAAAAGATTGTTCCTGCTGAGGAACCAGACTATGAATTCACCCCCTACCAAGCAACCCTTGGCCCTGGTGAAGCACCTGCAATTGCAGCCTATGGTACCAATGTCGCTATCGTCTATATGGATGGTGGACAGGTAAAATGTATGTATTCCAGTGATGATGGAGACACTTTCGCTGACATTACCGTCGCAGCTGGTGGATACCCTGATATCTGCGCTGTTGATACCACGTTTTACGCAACCTACATTGATTCAGGTAATCTTTTCTTGATTGAATCAACCGATGGTGGCGTAACCTGGAGTTCACCAGAACAAGTGAACGATGTCGATGGCACCGTAGTTGAAGATGAAAACAGT
>JAHJFH010000099.1 GCA_018824925.1 Thermoplasmatota archaeon | reverse complement strand
TCCCATTGTCACAATAGTGATATGATTGTGATTACTAAATCATAAACATCCTTTAATACAAGTTCCAATACAATTATAATCGTTGATAAAATTGCATCAAGTCTTAGTTTGTTTGAAGAAGGATAGGGTCATAAACCTTGAGATTCTAGACCATCGACGAAGAGAACTTGTTGTTTTAGGGGCTGCTTTTCGATCTGGTGAAGTTAGTGCCATTAAAACATTTGTTAGAAATGCCCTTGATGCAGGGGCTTCTAAAGAAGATATACTCAAAGTAATCGCATATATTATCGGTGATGTTCAACTTTTTAAAAACGTAAAAGAACTCCTAAAAGTCCTGCAATATGAGGAGGCTCGGAGGACCCCACCTATTTCAGTAATTGATGATGTACGTGAGAATTAGAATAAGAAAAAAATAAAGGAGGAAATGAAGGGTATAAAATGAATGGAAAAAATTTATGTATTAGCGATACCGTAAAAATAATGAATAAAAAATTTTCAGAGAAGATATCACACCAGTGTTACATCAACAGATTAGCTGGCCAATTTCATTGTAGGAAATGCCACAATGCCGTGTATATTGATTTCATGAGACATTATGCATTTTGTCCAGAACACGGCATTCTGTGATAAAATGTATATTAATGTATATATGTACTGTTCCATAATACAAAAGTCAGATTATCCAACAATCATGGAAATCAAAAGGGATGATGGGAAAAAACAAGTCGAGATGAGCCATGCAAACTGCCAAGAAAGTTTTCAGGTATTATTAATTGGGGGAGGGGGCGTATATTATCGATACCCGGGGGGTGGAGAATAAGAAAATGAAACAATATCTAATGTCGCTTTACCGAAATGAAGAAAAAACGCATCACGAATTTCTTGATCAAATTCTTAAAAACTGCGATATTGATAAATTGACAGGTAAATTTTATTGTAAAAAATGTAAAAATTTGGTACATGTAGACTGGCATAGACATCTAGCGTTTTGTTCTATACACATAATTTCTCAATCCGGTATTAAATTAATTGAGGGACTATTTAAAATTCATATTTGATGAGAGGTGAACGGAATTAATTGTATAGATCGTTATGAGATTTATTCTTTTTAATCATAATTAGACAGCACGGACACGTGTTTCAAGATAAGTTTCCGAACAGATTTTTGAAACGTAAGTATGCTCACATTATAACAATAATATATGGATTAAGCTATAAAAGTATGGGTGAAGAAAATTATGGAAGAAAATGAAGATGAACTGATTGAAAAAAGAAGGCTGGAAAGAGAAAAAAGATTACAACAATATTTAGAAAAAACCCATGTTAGTCATCGGAGGAAAAACGAGGGGAAAAAATGATCAGAAAAACCAATTGAGATATATAAGAATCATAAGTATGATCTGTATTGAGAAATCACAGGATTTAAACAAGAATTTAGTAATGAACACGTGTTGGGGAAAAATTTTTTGAAACATTTACAGAACTTTTATACTTTTTTCAAATTCTCCATAAATTTCAGATAGAAGAACATCCTTTCCATCCTAGGATGGATGGGATGATGTGATGTTCTTCACAAAAGAAGTGAATACTTTTTGCAACACGCTTGATGTGTATAGGTCTTGTTTTACAAAACCTCAATGGAAGCATTTCAACACCTATCTCACCGGCCTTTTACTTGGTGAGAAAGGAGAGAAAACATCCAGGACATTGCATGTCCTACGAAATGAAATTGTTAGATACAAAAACAAGATCCATGCGATACTTCCCAGAAACGGCATATATCACCGTGACTACAGCGATTTATTCGGTGCGGGGGTAATGAAATTCCTCCGATGTCTAACATTCTCTGATTCTGAACAGTACAGTCTCACAAGTTATCTGAACATTGTTGAGACACAGGTTCATATAAAAGCACAGATAACAAAGAAAATTGAAGTACTCTGTAAAAACAACCATCAGGCCATGCTTCTTACCAGCATACCTGGAATCAGTTACTACAGCGCTATGATCATCCTTACCGAAATGGGAGAAATACACCGATTCCCACATCCTAAAAAGCACTGCAGCTATGCTGGGCTCGTACCACGAACCATCCAATCAGGAAGTCATGTCTACCATGAGCGAATTCTAAAAGAATGCAATCAGAATCTAAAATGGATCTTAGATCAATGCACTCATATACACATATGATACTGTCTGAGCAGCCTGATTACTAAACTTTATTACCGAGTAGAAACGAAAAAAGGAGTGAGCAAGGCGACCGTTGCAGTAAGTAGAAAACTGCTTACCTGTATTTGGTACATGCTTATGAAGGATGAAACGTTTAAGTACAACAAT
>JAHJFH010000098.1 GCA_018824925.1 Thermoplasmatota archaeon | reverse complement strand
GAACGTTACTCTGGACAGCGGGATCTTAATTGGTATAATCATCTTGTCACAAGTCTTAAATTAGATGAACTGCTTGTCATGAGGTCATAGGGAAGGACATATGTCATGTCCCTACACAGTCGAGAATAGAATACTACATCACAATCGATGAAAAGGAATTGGGATAAAACATTTTCACTCCCAAAAGATAATTAAACGCTCAACTTTGTTATTTCCATCATATTTTTACCTCTGTTATTCTCCTTAATCAGCTAATATTTTTTATTCCTACAAACATAAAAAACACGATATCTTTTTTGCAGAATGTCGAAAAAACACGAACTTTGATTTTATATTGTTATTCAGACTTACACATTTTGGGGGATATAATCATCTATGACATCATCATCCAACCAAAAAAGACGGGGAGGAACTCATGTTTGAGTTTCTCACAATATATGGCTTACTTGCGCTGACACATCTCTTCACACAAATCAACTTCAGTCATCGCGAGTATCTAAATTCCATTAAATATAACGAAAAAAATGCAAAACATGTAATCACCCGCCTACGAAAAACTCAGTATTTCAAATATACTGCAGCAATAATCATACCCACCTACAATGAAGATGTCAAAGAACTAGACCACTGTGTCCAATCCGCCCTAAACCAAGATTATCCAGAGCACTACAAAGTAATCGTCATAGATGATGGTAGTACGAACAAACAAGGTATTCGTTTTATTAAAAGAAAATATCATCAAACTACTCGATTATATGTTTTGGATTATTCGATTAATCGTGGGAAACGCCATGCACAAAAATCTGGTTTTGATTTCGTCGGAAACGATATCGATATCATTGTTACTATTGACAGTGATACAGTGTTAGCACCGGATTGTTTGGAAAAATTGGTACAACAATTCGATAACCCTTCAGTAGGTGCAATCACTGGTAATGTTCGAGCAATTCGGGTGAATCTACTTAGTCGTTTAATTGATTCGCGATACTGGACTGCCTTCAATCAAGAACGTGCTGCACAAAGCCTTTTTGGTAGCGTGTTATGTTGCTCAGGGCCACTAGCAGCCTATCGAAATACTATTATTCAGAGAGTCAAACACCAATATATTACCCAACGTTTTCTGGGACAATACTGTACCTATGGAGATGATCGTCATCTTACCAATCTCATCCTTGAGCAAGGCTATATTGTCAAATATGAACGACAAGCAAAAGCCTGGACACACGTACCCACCCGCATTAAGACTTGGTTGCGGCAACAAGCCCGCTGGAATCGTAGTTTTTATCGTGAACTCCTTTGGACATTAAAACGAGTAGTATTGAAACGTCATACGCACAACATCTACATGAGTTATGATATTGTCATGCAAGCAAGTCTTCCCATGTTGTTACTGATTTCTCTTGTGTTTGTATGTGCGAGATCAGTAATAGATGGTCCTTTACATCTGTTAGGGTATCTGACGATATTGATAGGTATTGCTTTGTTACGTGGAGCCTATGCGTTTCTTCGCACATATGATACAAATTTCTTTCTTTTTCCCTTGTATGCTTTTTGTCATATTTTCTTGTTAATACCTGTGAGAGTGTATGCCTTATGTACCTTAAAAACCACAAAATGGGGGACCCGGTAAGCCTAATCATTCGTGGATGCATATTGGGTGCTTGTTTCCTGTATGTGATCCTTGCATTTCCCCTCTATAAGCCCTTACCGCAAATAACTGCCTATCTAAATGCACAACTATTACAGCTGCTGCATATCTCGGCAGTCGCTGTTGATAATCTCATTGTTGTCTCATTCCCGGAGGTAACCAGGATATATGAACTCTCATCAGAATGTAGTGGCCTGGTATTGTACATTATGTTTCTGGTGGGCATTTTCATTGTTCCGGCCTTCTCATTACGCCATCGGCTTATTGCCCTTGGTTTCGTTCCGCTCCTCTTCTTCGGGAACACCCTCCGGGTATTGGCCGGTGTCATGGTTGGATACCACTTCTCTGCCGAGTCGTCGGAATTCTTCCATGACACATTTGGTCAAATTATTATTTTCAGTTGGGTGTTAGTCTGCTTCATTATTTGGTTGAAGATTACCCATAATTTTCCCAAAGATAAAATGGAGGTGATGAAATAAAAATGCAATATACAACCCTAGTGCTAACTTTGGCATTTCTAATCTTTTGTACTAGTGCAATAAGCATCGGTTCAGCTGAATTAGAGGATACCATGTTAGCGGTTGATCTTGGAGTGGAAG
>JAHJFH010000097.1 GCA_018824925.1 Thermoplasmatota archaeon | reverse complement strand
CGATAATTTCTTTGGGTAAACGAAATGCAGGAATGCCCCATCTCATCATACCTCCAAGGACGGGAGCTGATTCAAAAACTGATACATGATACCCCTTAAATGCAAGGTCATGAGCGGCAGTGAGCCCTGCTGGCCCTCCACCAATTATAGCAACACTTTCAGCACGAGTTTCAATTGGGGGAATCTCCATTGCAGGGATATGAAGTTCTAAATCCCCAACAAATCGCTTTAGATGAGCTATTGCTATTGGATCATCAATATCTTTTCGTGTACATGCTTTCTCACATGGTCTATGACATACCCTTCCGCATACGGAGGGGAATGGTAAACGTTCTTTAATTACTCGTAATGCTTCATAAAATTTTCCACGCCCTACTAGAGTTACATATCCTGGTGCACCAACACCTGCTGGACAGACATCCCTGCAAGGATGTAGTCCGCGTTTTTCAATGGTTGCTTTCAAGGGAACTGCTTGTGGAAATGGTGTATATATAGCATGTCGTGTACCCTGACCCATATCAAATTCATTAGGTTTTTCAACTGGACATCCGTTAAAACACTCACCACAGCCTGTGCATTTTTCCATATCAATATATCGTGGTTTCTTCTTGATTTTTACATCAAAGTTTCCAACATACCCATCTATACCTACGACCTCGGAATAACTAAGAAGCTCAATGTTGGGATGCCGTGCAATATCAACCATTTTTGGGGTGAGAATACATGCTGAGCAATCAAGGGTTGGAAATGTTTTATCAAGTTGAGCCATACGACCACCAATCGATGGGGTTTTCTCAACTAGATATGTTTTAAAACCCATGTCTCCAATGTCTAATGCAGCTTGAATACCTGCGATTCCTCCACCGATAACGAGTGCTTTGGGTGTAACATCAACCGCTTTTTTATTTAATGGCTGTAACAGAGATGCTCGAAGTACCGCACCTTCAACTAAAGCTTTTGCTTTCTTAGTTGCTTTTTCCCGATCTTTATGCACCCATGAACATTGTTCACGAATGTTTATCATTTCAAGACAATATGGGTTTAATCCTGAGTTCTCAAGAACCTTACGAAAGGTTGGTTCATGCATCCTAGGTGAACATGAGGCGACGACAACGCGGTCAAGGTTTTGTTCTTTGATGTCTTTTCTGATGAGTTCTTGCCCAGGATCTGAACACATATATTTATAAAACCGACTCACCGTAACATTTGGCAATTTTTCTGCTGTTTTCACAACTTCTTCCACATCTACCGTTGAGCCGATGTTAACGCCACATTCACAAACATATACGCCTATTTTCATCGAATATCCCTCCTACTTCACCAACCCCCTAATTTGGGCTAGAATTTGCTTGACATCAAAGTGTCTCATAGTAATTGCACCTGTTGGGCACGCAGATGCACAGGAACCGCATCCTTTGCACATTACATCATTTACTCTCATGAGCTTATCTTTTTTATCAAATTCCAGAGCGGAGTAGGCACATAATTCTTCACATATTCGACATCCACTGCATAAATCATCATCTATTGCTGCAGAAATCGCTTCAACTTCTACCTTCCCTGCAGCGAGTGGTTCAGCTGCTCGAATTGCGGCACCACTTGCTTGGGCAACAGCATCTGGAATGTCCTTGGGGCTTTGACAGCATCCCGCAAGAAAGATACCCTCGGTAAAGGTATCAACAGGTCGAAGCTTTGGATGTGCTTCAAGCATAAAACCATCTGCACTCTGGTTTATGTTTAATAACCGTGCAAAATCTTTTGCATCCGCTCTGGGTACAATCCCGGTTGCAAGTACAATCAAATCTGCTTGGGCATCAGGATGACCTTTTGCTTTAACAACTACGCCATATCCTTTTTTAACTATCTCTATTGGATCAGCAAGTTCTCGACGTCTATAGATAATATTTTCCCCTTGGACTCTGTTGTAAAATTCTTCGAATCCTTTTCCAAAGGCGCGTACATCAGTATAATAAACAATAAGTTCTGAATTTGGTATTTTTTCTCGTACCATATGTGCTTGTTTTGCCGTATACATACAGCATACTCGTGAGCAATATTCATTGGTTTGTTTGTCTCGTGATCCGACACATTGGATAAAAACCACTTTCTCTGGTTCTTTTCCATTGATTTCTAGATGACCATTTGTTGGGCCTGATGCAGACACCATTCGTTCAAACTCTAAGCCAGTAATAACGTTGTCAAATTTTTCATAGCCATATTCTGGTTTTTTCATTGGATCAAAGAGGTCATAACCAGTGGCTACTACGATTGTTCCAACATCGATAGTTACGATTTCTTCTTTTTGATTGAAATCGATTGCATTTCGATCACAGGCGTCTACACAAAGGGCATGATCACCACATTTACCTGTTTTTAGAGTGATGCATTTTTCTGGATCAATACAATATTTTAGTGGTACTGCCTGCGGGAAGGGAACATAAATTGCTCCTCGTTTCGTTAAATTCATATCAAATTCATTTTGGATGCGGTCTTTGAGTCTACAGACCTCGGCGCAGGATCCACAGCCCACGCATTTTTCTATATCGACATATCGGGGTTTTTTCTTGATTTTGACTTTAAAATTTCCAATATAACCATCGACACTCATTACTTCAGAATAGGTGTATAACTCAATATTTGGGTGATTTGCGACATCAACCATTTTTGGGGTGAGAATACATGCTGAACAATCCATGGTGGGAAATGTTTTGTCAAGCTGCGCCATATGACCTCCGATGCTGGGGCTGCGTTCTACGAGATATGTTTTGAAACCTTTTTCGGCGATTTCTAATGCAGCTTGTATACCTGCGATGCCTCCACCAATAACGAGTCCTTTTGGAATAACAGATACTACTTTTTTCTCAAGGGGTTCTAGAAATGCTGCTCGTTCAACTGCACCTTCGATTAAGCTAACAGCTTTTAAGGTTGCTTTTTCTTTATCTTCATGGACCCATGAACATTGCTCTCTGAGATTTACCATTTCGAAGAAATAGGGGTTCATTCCAGATTCTTCGAGAACTGCTCGAAAGGTTGGTTCATGCATTCGAGGGGAACATGAGGCAACAACGACACGGTCTAGTTTTTCTTCTTTGATGTCTTTTCTGATGAGTTCTTGCCCAGGGTCAGAACACATATATTTATAGT
>JAHJFH010000096.1 GCA_018824925.1 Thermoplasmatota archaeon | reverse complement strand
TTTCGTTTTGTGTTGCGGATGGGATAGCTATGTCACATTCGATGCCCCATGGTCGTTTTCCTGCTTCAAAGTCAATATTGAATTCGTCTGCATATTCTTTTATCCGTCCACGCCGAACGTTTTTAAGGTCCATAACCCAGGCTAGTTTCTTTTCATCAATTCCCGTTGGGTCATAGATCATACCAGATGAATCTGATAGAGTAACGACTTTTCCACCGAGTTGAATCACTTTTTCGACGGTATATTGTGCTACGTTACCAGAACCAGAGACAGCAACGGTTTTTCCCTTAAGCTTGTCTTTTCGGTTTTTCAACATTTCTTGAGCAAAATACGTTGCTCCATATCCTGTTGCTTCTGGTCGAATTAGACTGCCACCCCAGTTGAGTGCTTTTCCAGTCAAGATACCTGAATATTCGTTTCTGATTCTTTTATATTGACCAAAAAGAAAACCAATTTCTCGTCCACCAACGCCAATATCTCCCGCTGGAACATCTGTGTTTGGGCCGATATGACGGTATAATTCGGTCATGAAACTTTGGCAGAATTTCATGACTTCATTATCGGTTTTTCCTTTAGGATCAAAATCAGATCCTCCTTTACCACCACCTATGGGGAGACCTGTTAAACTGTTTTTAAAGACCTGTTCAAATGCAAGGAATTTCAGGATGCTGAGATTGACACTTGGATGGAGCCGAAGTCCTCCTTTATAGGGACCAAGAGCACTGTTCATCTGGATGCGGTATCCTTGATTGACACGGATTTCATTTGCGTCATCAATCCAGGGGACACGAAACATTACAATTCGTTCGGGGATTATGATACGTTCTAAAATTTTATGTTTCTTATATTTGGGATTTTTATCAATAAAAGGCATAATGCTCTCAACAACTTCACAGACTGCCTGGTGAAATTCGTTTTCATGTGGTGTTTTTTCTTTACATATCGTCATGAATTCATCGACATTCGTTTGCACGACAATCACTCCTGAATGGTAGTTACTTCGGAATAAACAATCCCTATTAAAGCTTTATTGCGCACGCGTAATAATTAATGATATTGCAGGATTGGGACAATTTTAATTTTCACGTAGGTTTTAATAGGTAAAAATCGATTACGCCCTGGGTAACCGTTTAATACTATTTTTTTAAAAAAATAGTGGGGTTGAGGGAATGGAAATGATATATGATAATTCAAAAAATAATGTGAAAAATACCACTGAGGACGTTTTAAATATTGTAAAAGAACATGAGGTATTATTCGTACGATTACAATTTATTGATATTCTTGGTTTTCCAAAAAATATCGTCATACCTAGTTGTCGATTAGATGAAGCTTTAGATGAGGGAATGCCGTTTGATGCTTCATCTATTGCAGGATATGCAACCATTGAGGAATCAGATAAAATAGCTAAACCTGATCCAACCAGTTTTGTGATCCTTCCAGATTCTATCGAAAAACGTCGAACCGCTAAAATGAATTGTAAAATATATGAACCAAATGGATCGAGATTCACGGGAGATACGCAATATATCTTGGAGCAGATCGTCGAAAAAGCAAAAAAGATGGGATATGACTATAATACGGGACCAGAATGTGAGTTTTTCTTGTTCAAGAAAAATGGTGAGGATTCAACCCTGATCCCTAATGATATGGCCGGCTATTTTGATTTATCACATCGCGATCTTGCAGAGGGTGTTCGCGCGGATATCTCACTTGCTCTTGAGCAATTTGGTATTACGACCTATACCTCCCATCATGAGGTATCACCAGGTCAACATGAAATAAATTTTCAATATTCCGATGCGCTTACGACCGCTGATCGAGTCATTAGCCTAAAATATGTTACGAAAGTCATTGCTACGCAACATGGTTTACATGCGAGTTTTATGCCTAAACCAATCCATGGGTTTAATGGATCGGGTATGCATACACATCAATCACTTTTCACTTTTGATGGCGAAAACGCGTTTTATGACCCTGATGATAAGAACCAATTAAGTCAGATTGCCTACCAGTTTATCGCAGGTCTATTAAAATACATCAAGGATATGTCAGCGATTCTCAACCCAACTGTGAATTCATATAAACGACTTGTCCCCGGATTTGAAGCACCAACTTATATTTCATGGGCAAATAGAAACCGTAGTGCACTTATTCGCATCCCTTCGAAACGGGGTAAAAGCACCCGCTGTGAACTTCGGAACCCTGATGTTTCTGGAAATCCTTATCTACAATTTGCTGTTATGCTAGCCGCTGGATTACAGGGTATCAAGGATAAACTTGAACCACCAGAGGCTGTTGAAAAAAACATCTATGAATTAACACCTAAAGAACGGAAAAAATATGGGATTGGTAATCTCCCTGAAAGCCTGGGTCATGCCCTTTCCTTCATGGAAAGCAGTGATTTTATTCGCGAAACAATAGGCGCTCATGTTTTTGAAAACTTCCTCCATGTGAAACAAGAACAATGGGCTGCTTACCGAACCCAAGTTACAAAATGGGAAACTGACCATTATCTCCCCATTATCTAAAAAAAAATTAATGTACAAATTTAACAAATTAAAGCGAGCTATTATCATGGTAAAGTAAATCTTAAAAAACCATAATCGATTATCATGGCCTTGAGACGACACTATGTCCTTTGAAATGCAAATAATTAGTAATACCCCCCTTGTTGGAGAAACAGATTTAGATACTGCTGCAAAAAAATTTTTTGAACAAATCGGATATTTAGCAAAAGGAACGGATCATTCGATACCCTACCGCATATTTTGCGATTTTTTTCTAAAACACCCGACCAAGGCATGGCTTGTTGACGAAATCGCAACAGAATTACATACCTCACGACCCACAGTCTATCGTCATCTTAATAAACTCAAAGGATTCGATATCCTCGATGAAGTCCAAATATTTGATGAGGCTACCAAACAACATAAAAAAGCCTATCAACTACGGTATGGCAATTTTCAAAAAGCCTGGAACTTCGTTGAGGCACATTTAAAAGTGGCTATAGAAAATTATGGTAAAACCGTAGAACACATCCAAAAACTCTTAGAACAAAACAGGAAGGGACCCCATGGATAAAAAGGAACAATTCAAATTGACCGAGGGATCACGCTATCGTATCACCTCTATAGGTGGTCGCGATGCAGCACTAGAAACCGATGGAATTTTCAAAGGATTTGCCAATCTATTCATAGATGAAGGTGGGCTCATCATGGAATTATGCAAATCTCATGATGACCTCGAAGGAAAAATGCGTATCATCCCACTCCATGCAATTCTAAGTATCGATGTTTTAGATGCTATCGAAGATAATAAAAAAGAAGATCAAAAAGAAACCAATCATTACTACGGATAAATATCATAAATTGATGTGAAGCACAGGATTGATAGATACTCAATACCCTCAATCCTGCAGCGTCTGCATCACCAGGTAGATACCAAATATCTCCCAGAGACACATCACATACATATAGCTAGTTTCTCAATGATTCTATATTAACATTACCTGGAAAACTGTCAAACAATAAATAATGCCAAACCAAAAAAAATTTTTAATATTTCTCGAGAAAAAGAAATATATACTATCGCTCCTTGCTTCCACAAAAAATGACTTCTGTATTTACTCAGTTTAACCCACAAATTCAAGAGTTTCTTAGAAAACAACAAATTACTACACCGACAGAACCCCAAAAAAAAGCAATCCCTCCAATACTTCAGGGAGAACATACACTGCTTATCGCCCCAACAGGATTAGGGAAAACCGAAGCCGCAATCGTTCCCATTTTCCATAATTTTCTACAACAACAAAAACAGACAGCATCCTCAGAAGAGAAAGGAATCTCGATTTTGTATGTCACTCCCTTACGGGCTTTGAATCGAGATATGCTCCGCCGTACAATAAAATGGGGATCAGAACTTGATATCAAAGTTGCGGTACGTCATGGAGACACACCAACTGCGGAACGCTCAAAACAATCAAAATCGCCCCCTGATATGCTTATAACTACCCCCGAAACCCTTCAGATTCTTTTTACAGGGAAACGACTAAGGAGGCATTTAAGAACCATACGATGGGTTGTTATTGATGAAATCCATGAATTGGCCTCGGATGAACGGGGTGCACAGTTAGCTGTTGCATTAGAACGCCTCATTGAAATCACTACTGATGCATCTCATGAGTTTCAACGTATCGGTCTCTCAGCAACGGTTGGAGACCCTGATGAGGTCGCCCGATTTCTGGGAGGAAAAACATCAACACTATTTCGAGATGTTACCATTGTGGAGGTAGATGTCACAAAACATATAGAGCTCATGGTAAAACTCCCCACCGTAGAAAAAAAGGATTATCCGCTTGCATTACAACTACGAATAGAACCAATATCTGCTTCACTTCTTAGAGAATGCAAACAGCAATTAGATGCCCATGTATCCACACTTCTATTTTCAAACACCCGAGATGGAGCAGAAATCCTTACCTCCCGTTTTCATCAATGGCATCAGGACTACCCTATTAGCGTACACCATGGGTCACTTTCAAAAACCGCACGTATCGAAGCAGAAAATGACTTTAAAAGTGGCAAACTTACCACATTGGTATGTACATCATCTTTAGAACTCGGAATAGATGTCGGCAACACTGATTTTGTCCTCCAATATAACTCCCCACGTCAAGTTACCCGACTTATTCAACGTGTTGGTCGCTCAGGTCA
>JAHJFH010000095.1 GCA_018824925.1 Thermoplasmatota archaeon | reverse complement strand
TTATTAATAGACAGATGACACAACGAGCAACAGTAGCCATAAATCTTATGCAGTCAAAACCATGGGATTTTTCTATGATTGTTTTCCGGGGAACAGATACTGCCCAACATTTTCTTTTTGATCGCCCTGATTTACTAAAAAAATGTTATATGCATGTCGATCATCTTTTAAACACTATTTTAGAGACATTTCCTAATGATACATATGTTATTGTATCGGATCATGGGTTTGAACCCATTCAACACGTCCTCTATCCTGATAACGTATTGTATACTCATGGGTATCTTACACCAACATGGAATCCTTTACAAAACACCTCCTCCCTCATACTCTCGATAGCGTATAATCTGTTTACCCGTGTAATAAAACAAGTACCTGCTTCCTTTATACGTGACTCCCCGTACCTTCGCACGTTTCTATTAACCACATCAGCTAAAGATAAATTAATTGATTTTTCTCAAACAAAAGCATTTGCGACTGCTGATGGTCGAGGAATACAAATTTGTCTGAAAAGTCGTTATACACAAGGTATTGTCAAAGACGGGGAATATACAAAAATATGTGATGATCTTAAAACCATATTTTTATCATTGTTACATCCGATCTCCGGAAAACCCCTTGTAACTAATGTATATCATGCAGATGAAATCTATGGATTAGATGCTGAAGGTCCACCAGATCTAGTATTTTCTCTTGATGAAGGTATCACTACTTCAGAATGGATACGATTCCCACTAACCCTTCGTGATCTACTCAAAAAACATACACATGAACTTCCTATAACGTATCCATGTGATTCTATCGGTCGGTCAGGTGATCATGCAGAACATGGAATATTCTTTGCCATGGGTCCGAATATAAAATCTAATACTAATGTTGATAACATAACTGTAGAAGATATTCTCCCATTACTTTTTCAATTATTTCATCTACCAATCCCAGATATTACAACTGGTTCTATACCAACCACAATCATTAAAGATACTAAAATAAGTAAGAAAGTCAAATGGGATTTAGTACACACATTAAAACCAGTGTTAACCCCCAAAGAATTACACAAGATATCACAACTTAAACAACAAAATAAAAAGAATTAACCCATGTTAATTGGTGCCCCATATCTTACCATTATACTATCATACTTTCACACATATTATCAATAAACCACATTATAATAATATATTAAAGACAACAAAAATAAAATAACACTCATTCATAGGAGAGAGACAAGTAAGTTGAATCAATAAATCATCGGAAAATAATAAATTATATATATGGTTGTTAACTACATATTATTTCACAAATTGGGATTCTTATGAAACCATCATATTTTGTTAAAAGCGCAGCATTTTTATTACTTATTATATTCATTCTCCCTACAGCATCAGGAACTTCCGAGCAACACCTATACAAACAACCAAACCTAATTCCACAACCAACACCCTACGTTGATTTTGACCCAACCCTGGACGTAAAAATTACGGTAACAATAACTCAGATACGATCCTATGATGAAGTCAGCCGCTTCATCAAACCCGATTTCTACGTAAAACTCTTCATTAACCATAAAGAATTCACCAGTCAAGTCTGGAGAAACACAAAATTTGTACGAAATCCCCACTGGTCAGTAACCATGAACGTACCCGATGACATCGAAAATGTCAGCATTCGTATTCAACTTTGGGATAAAAGCCTTGGCCGAGATCATCTCTGCGACCTCAGCCGCGACTACACGCTCTTTCAAGATAGCAAAGATATCGAACTCAAATATTCAATCAAAACCGGTCACTGGATCGGAGACGATGCTATACAAGAATATCCCGACTGGGACGCACGAGGAGACTGCAGCGGCTATGGACGATTAAATGGCTGTGATGATGACACCATCTATAACTTTGACCGTGACTGCGAACTCTATTTCACAATCACCCAAAATGACCTCGACAAAGATACCATCCCCTATTGGACGGAAGTCACTACCTATGGTACCAATCCCTATGTTGATAACACAGGTGAAGATACAGATAATGACCTCATTCCCGTTGGATGGGAACATCAATGGGGCTATGATCCCCTCACATGGGATAACCACACCGAACTTGATCCCGATGGAGACGGCCTCACTAATTATATGGAATACCTGACCTATCAAGAAGGTTTTTCAACCGACCCCTTCCGAAAAGAGATACTCCTCGAAATTGACCAAATGCAAAAGGGACCCAATGATGAAGGAAACCTTATCCCAGAAAAAGCCAAAGACCTTCTCACGGAAGCCTTTGGTAAACACAACATCATCTTACATATAGATGACCAAGGACCAACTCTCCCCTATGATGCTAACACCTCATTTATGGAACTTGAGGATATTTACTTCACTTATTTTTTAAACGGAGATCCACACTTTTGGCGTCGAGGCGTTTTTCATTACGCCCCAATCATATACCGCAGTGATTTTCATCCTGGAAACGCCTGGCCAAGCATCGTAGG
>JAHJFH010000011.1 GCA_018824925.1 Thermoplasmatota archaeon | reverse complement strand
TTCAGGATTTTGCTGTTTCATCCGTGCTCGAGAAAAATCCTCAAGCCAGAAATGCTCCAGATCATATTGCCCAAGATCTGTCGGTGTTAATCTTTGTTTTAAGTCTGCGGGATATGTAAATTGTGAGTCCGCTGATGGAGTTAATAAGCCGGTTATCATAAAACCATTGATTGACTCAGGTGGATAACTACCCGGTACATTAATGATAATGTTTTTCAGTCCAGCTTGTGTAAGGTATGTCCATATGGCAGGTACTTTCCGGTATCGCGAGTTTACCAAATGAGGGGTAAGGGTTCCTGTGCTTTCAAACCCATATATACCATGTTTCCCTGGGTTACACCCTGTGACTATGGAGGTCCATGCTGGTGCGCTAAAGGGTGGTAAGGTGGATCGTAATTTCCCCCAACTTCCTTGTTGGCGAAATCGGGAAAAGGTTGGAAGTACGCCTTCATCAATCCATTTAAAGAGCAATTGAGGGGTTGCTCCATCTATACCCACGAGAATAACACGTTTCATAGGGATTCGACTCATACACTATTTTTTTTAATAGTATTGGGTGTTGTGTATTGGTTTTCCTCCATTTTAGTTTTTATCTGAAAAGTGGTTCTAAAAACATATTAATAGGTGTTTTAATAACCTGCTCGTTGTAAATGCTGACCGGAGACTATTTGTTGGCTGTATATGTGTGATCATATGGAATTTAAGGATAAGGTTGTAATAATTTCTGGGGCCACTGGCGGTATTGGTCAAGCTTTAGCACAACAGTTAGCTTCTATGGGGGCACATCTTGGTTTGTTTGCCCGACGTGAACAACAACTTAAGGAGCTATGTGACAAGCTATCTTCAAGTGGCTTCCATTGCATATACCAATGCTGTGATGTAACAAATCCATTGGAGGTGAAGCAGGCAGTACAAAAAACGATTGATGAGTTTAGCCGGATTGATGTGGCGATACTCACAGCAGGTGTTCTGATTCCAAACCCCCTTCAGACTTTTGATGCTTCGATAATAAAAAGATCTGTTGAAATTAATTTTTTTGGTATTGTTTATTTTGTTGAACAGTTGCTTCCAATAATGAAACGCCAACATCTGGGGGTTATTGCGGCGACTTCAACCCTTCCTGATCGCCGGGGTGTACCAGGTTGGGGAGCATATGGAGCTAGTAAAGCTGCGGTGAGCTGGTTTTTGGAAAGTCTTCGAGCCGAATCTAAACAGTTGTATAATATCAATATTGTTACGATTAAACCAGGGTCAGTCCTTACCCCCATGATTGAAGACTATCATCGCCGGGGAGCAATTACGCCGGAGAAAGCCGCCCAATATATTATTCACGGTATTAAACGAGGGAAAAAGGTGATACAGTTTCCACTTGGACAGGTTATTCCCGTTCGCTTATCTGATAATTTTCCTGTTGCTGCCTATGATGCACAAGATATTGATATGATGAAAGGTGATGGTTATCCTGAAGCTAATGAGGGATAAACAATATCAAAATATTGATATTTTTCAGAAACAATTTAATACAAATATACGTGTCATTCTGCAAGATATTCCATGAATCCTTTGCTAAATCCACTGATTAGCATTCCGCTGATAAAAAATTATCTGACTGATCCAACACGATTACCTCGTTTATCTCCTAAAAAGCTTAAACAGTACCAGGATAAAGCGTTCAAACGAATAATCCGTTATGCCTATACTGTCCCCCTGTATCATCAAAAATATAAAGCTGCAGGAATTCATCCAACAGATATCAAGGGATTACAGGATATCACTAAACTACCATTTATCACAAAACAAGATTTAATTAACAATTTCCCTGACAATATTATTCCCCCAAACTACAATAAGAACAAAGCATATATTGTTAGCACCGGGGGAACTACTGGTAAACCAGTGTCTATCTACACTGATTTTTCAACTATCCTTCGAGCACTTGGGCCCGTTCAAACCCAATTCCATTACTTCGATCTTAACTTGAAAAAAACACGAGTGGCCCATCTTGGTAATTTTAATCGTTATCGTATCGATAAAGTGGTAGAAGAACAATTTCTCCCAAAAGTAAAATCATTTTACTCCCTTGAAAACACCCTTAATATCGATGTCAGCACACCAATAAAGGCTATTATGGAACAGTTGAACCAATTCAAACCAGATCTTATAATTTCATACCCCGCCATTTTTCAACATCTAGCATTCCTAAAGAAAAAAGGGGGTGGGGAACATGTGCAACCAAAGCTCATGCAAGTTGGTGGAGCAATCCTTGATGAATACACCCGATCGTATGTCGAGGATGCATTTAACTGCCCATTTCGCAATATTTATCTATCTGTCGAGGCGCAAGCAAACATAGCTTTTGAATGTCGTAAAAAACATTGGCA
>JAHJFH010000094.1 GCA_018824925.1 Thermoplasmatota archaeon | reverse complement strand
TTTCGGTGGTGAAATAGTTTTCTTCGTAATGTTTCAATGTTCTTTTGTATCTCATGTTCGGTTTTGTTGAAGTATTTTACGGTTTCAGGGATGGTTTGTGTTTGATACAATATATTTAGAGACTGTTGGTTTTTTATGTGATGGTTGAAATTTCCTTCTTTTTCTATGTTATATATTTTGGTTGCAAGCTTGAATTCGTCTGGTGTAAGAATTTGTTTAAGTTCCTGGTATTGCCAGGTATAAAATTTTCCTTCTTGTCCTTCTGAATCGGCATCTTCAGCGGAGTAGAAACCATGGTGTGAATCGGTCATTTCTCGGAGGACGTAGTCTATAAGTTCTTGCACGGTTTTTTTATAGAGGGGTTTTTTAGTTGCTTGATACGCCGCGGTATATGCGATTATGAGGAGTGCTTGGTCATAAAGCATTTTTTCAAAATGGGGGATGATCCATTTTCTGTCGGTTGCGTAGCGATGAAACCCGTATCCAACATGGTCGTAGATACCACCTTTGCGCATCTGTTCGAGGGTGATTTCCACCATTTTTAGACTATAGATGTTTTTGGTTCGTTTCCAATATCTAAGGAGAAAGAGGAGCTGGTGAGGTGTAGGAAACTTTGGGGCGTTACCAAAACCGCCATAGTGTTCGTCAAAAGAGTTGAGAAGGTGAGAATATGTTGTATCGAGAATAGTGGATGTTATGGTATGTTTTTTTTCTGAGAGCTGCGAGATTTTTTGAAGGGTATTAGTGATTTCTTGAGCTGATGCTTTAAGGTCTTCTGTTTTGTGTTCCCAGAGGTTTTGTATTTCAGGGATGAGTGTGAGTAATCCTTTGATGTTATAGGTTGTTTCTTTAGGGAGGTAGGTGGCAGCAAAAAATGGTTTTTTGGTAGGTGTCATGATGATGGTAAGGGGCCAGCCACCGCTTCCTGTGAGGAGTTGACAGATGGTCATGTAGATGTTATCGATATCGGGTCGTTCTTCTCGATCGACTTTGACACATATGAAGCTTGAGTTGAGGAGGTGTGCTACTTCTGGATCTTCGAAGGATTCATGTGCCATAACATGGCACCAGTGGCAGGTTGCGTAGCCGATGGAAAGAAATATTGGTTTGTTTTCTTGTTTTGCTTTTGTAAACGCGGTTTCTCCCCAGGGATACCAGTCTACAGGATTGTTGATATGTTGTTGAAGATAGGGGCTTTTTTCATGAATCAGATGATTTGGTTTTTTTTTAGAGGTGGTCATTTTTTTTCATGTGAGAAATGAGAAGTGTTTTATTAGATTATTGAATCATATTCTCAATTCTTTTTTAGTGATATAGAATATGAGTGTGGGGAGAAAAATTATTTTTTCTTGTGCATTAATATATAGTGTGTTATATGGGGTGTTGGTATTCCTGGGATGTTGATTGTTTTCAGTTCTTGTATGGTAAAATAGGGTTTGAAGAGTTGTCGTAGTTCATGTTCTGATGAAAAATATAAACGGGTTCCAAGGGATGTGTTTCGGTATTTTTTGGTTCCTCCAAAATGTGGGTCTTTCGTGCTGAAGCAAACCGAAAGATATAATCCATTTGTAGTTAGGAGGTTATGCACTTTTTGGACATATTTTTTTCTTTGTTGTGGACCTATATGGTGGAGGACTGCCCAGTCATAGGCAAATGTAAATGTTTCAGGAAGTATTGATACATCGTAGATGATGTCTGTGACGAAAAACGTGCATCTGATCTGTTTCTTTAGTGCTGTTTTTTTTGCAATACGTATTGCGGTTGGTGAATAATCAACGCCGGTTACATCAAATCCTTTGCTGGCTAGATAGAGTGCATTGGTGCCAGTACCGCATCCTAAATCGATGGTTTTACAGGGTGTAATGATTTTGTTTTCTACCAGATCGATGATATGCTTTGAAGGCTTGTTAGAATTCCATGGGATCTTGGTTACTGGGATATTTTGATAAATTCTTTCAATGTTTTTTTGCTGCATAATGTTTTCGTTCTGTTTTTAGAGTATATGGATACTGGTTTTTTTTTCTCTCTATTGCGGATATTGAGTGCAATAGCTTATTAATTATTGGTTTTTAATAGTTCTATGATGAAATCCTTGGATTATCAAAGGCTTAGCGATATGATTGCTGATTCAAAAAGTATTGTTGTTTTTTCAGGTGCGGGTATATCGTCTGAAAGTGGTATTCCTACCTATCGTGGTGCTAGTGGTGTCTGGTCTAAATATGATCCAAATATTTATGCAAATATTACGATGTTTCTTCGGGATTCATCATATTATTGGCAGTATTTTCGAGATGAACGATATCCGATTATAAAAAAAGCAAGACCAAATCAAGCTCATTACACGGTAGTATTATTAGAAAAACAGGGGAAGATCTCTCGGGTTATAACCCAAAATATTGATGGATTGCATCAGATGGCTGGTAGCTCAAATGTTGTTGAACTTCATGGAACAACCAGAAAGATACGATGTATGGTTTGTGACAATGAGTATTCCATGGATGATATTTTTAAGAAACTTGAGCATGAGTTGCCACCGAAATGCGAGTGTGGTGGTCATCTTAAACCTGCTACCGTATTATTTGGTGAACCACTTCCCCAAGATGCATTATCTGCTGCCAAGGTTGTATGTAGTACTTGTGATTTATTGTTGGTTTTGGGAAGTTCGCTTGTGGTGTATCCGGCTGCGCAGCTACCGGTTCTTGCAAAGAAAAACAATGCCCGGTTGGTGATTATAAATGTTGATCCAACACCCTTAGACTCATGTGCGGATCTGGTTTTTCATGAAGGTGTATCTAAGGTGCTATCTCAGGTAATTAAATGACAATCAGATTGTCTTTTTTTTTGATGTTTAATAACAAATATTGAGCGGGGTTTAACTAGTATTTAGTGAACAATAGTAATATACCCGTGATGAATTTGTTTTATTAGCATATTTATGAATACCGAAGAGTATTTTCAGATAGTAGCAAAGGAAAACCCCCTAGATTTTTTTTCGAAACATATCTGCCCCTACTTGGTTGGTACACAATGGGATATCATTCGAAAATGTGCGCTTTTAATGGGTGTGACAACAGATCGGCCAAATTTACGAATGCGGTTACATATCTTGTTATGTGGTGGTCCAGGTACCGGTAAATCTGAGTTCTTGAGTTGGTGGCAGCAGAAAATGAATGGCGTACTAGTTAATTCTGAGTTAACGTCTAAAACAGGATTAGTGGGTGATGCCCGAGGGAAAACAATTCATCCAGGATTATTAGCACGATCACATGGTTCTGTGTTGTTGGTTGATGAGTTGGATAAAATGTCGGTTGAGGATCAAAATGGTCTCCTACAAGCTATGGAAGGGGGTGAGTATGTTATTACAAAGGGGAAAAATCGACAGGTTTTTTCAGCTGAGATTCGGGTCATTGCTACATGTAATAATATTCAGAAGATTCAGCAGCCGTTGGTTGATCGGTTTGATTTCCCGTTTAAGGTAGCACGGGTGTCTCGGATTGCGCGTGCGGAGTATGTGTCTGATATTATTGATAGTTTTATGGGTAAAGACGCAAAGGATTATTCGTTAGTTGTGAAGGCATATCTGGAATGGGCACAGAATGCTCGTACTCGGATAGATCCCGTTGATGAACCAGCGATTAAAAAAGCAATTAAAGACTATATTTTGAATACCGATGCTAATATTGAGGGTGTGTCGTATCGAAGTCTTGAGTTCTCAATTCTGCGGATTGCGTATGCATTGGCGTTACTTGAACGTAGTAAAATTTCAGAACGGCATATCATGTATGCTATTGATTTAAAGGATACGATTTTAAAGAATTTTATGGGTAGTATAGAATAGGAAAAAAATTTTTTCAAAAAAAATTTTAAGGCGTTAACCATGGTTCGCAGTGTGTTTCTCTTTATTGCTGTATTGTTTTTCAATATGGGTGATTCATTCTATGATAATATGTACTAGTTCTTCATTCAGTAATTAAATTATTTTATGTGTTTCTTTGATTTCTAAGTGATGTAGTAGTCGGTGTGTGATCGGTCAAATCCTTGTATTATTTCAATGGGTGGAAATGCGTTCTGGGGTTTCCAACCATATATGGGGTAGGTGAGGTTGGGGATGAATTGTCTAATGTCTGTTGAGAATAGCGTAATGATATGGTTTTCCCCAAAGTGGTGTTTACTGATTTCATAGGTTTTTTGTTGGGTTGTTTGTTCGTCGAGGAATCCGAGGGAATGGATATATTCATGGAGGAGGACATGGAATCCATAGGGTTGGAGGAGTGCGGGTTTGGTTTCGATGATTCTTCTGAGGGGTGTTTTGTTTATTACGATGATATTGGAGGAGACGGGGAAGTAGGCTCCGATGAAACCTTGTTGAGTGGCGCCGAGTTCTTGTAGGCCGAGCATTAATCCGGCGCGGGAGCGGTGTTCATGGGTTTGTACAATGTGTTTGATATTTTCGAAGGTGGTGATGAGTTGGTTTTTTACTTCGTCGGTAAATGGGTTGGTGGTCATATTGATCTATATTTAGTTAACACGTGTTAATAAAGGTTGTGGAGTGATGTTATGAACAGGGCTAGTGGTTCATTTTTTTTCTAGAAGATAGCCGATGCCAAGAGGTATGATACCAATGATGAGATAGGTAATTCCAATGTCCATGAAATAGTCGCTGATGCTCATCTGCCATGTAGTTTCTGGAAGGAACATGATGAGGTCAAGTATGATACTGATGCTGATCCATATGATGGCGAGAATGAGGCCATCTTTTAAAAAAGTGGTAGCAGGTTTCGTGAAGTAAAGAATGGTAAATAACATAACGACGATGGTGAGGATTAAGGGCATGAGTGATTCGAAGAGGATGCGGTTGTTATCTCTGATGGGGAAGATGATAAATGAGAGGATGAAGGGTATGAGCCAGATGAAAATGCCATAACTACTAATTTTTAGGTATTTATACATAGGGTAATCTCCTTTGTTTAATGGTTAATATAGGGTATTATTTTTTAATGTTTTCCAGTTTAAAAGGCTATTTTTTTTTTTGTGAATACATAGTTTTAAATATTTATTGAGTATGTTTTATACTGTTGTGATTATGAAAAAATTTTTTTCTATTGTTACCCTAGTACTTATGTCTGGTGTGGTCCTTTATGGATCCGGTTGTGTTGCTGCTCTGGACGTGGGATATCTGCAGACTATTGAGAAACAGGGATTTGTGCAATTTGGTATGGAAACGAATGCTTCTTTTTTAGCACAGATACCGGTTGTGGTATATATGAATCCTAATTACGCTAGTAACGTACTGTTTTTTCATACCATGTTTGATTTTGAGATATCGCCACGTATGATAGCGACACGGTAATTTAATAGGACATCTCAGGTGAGACACCGTCTCCTTCTTTTTTTTATGGTGCCTGTCCTGGTGTGTGTGGAACATGGAGTTTTTAATGTCGGTTCTGTTTCATTGGTAGTGTTGGTGTTGCGTATGGTGTGGTTGGTTATGAAGCAGTATCTGGTTTTATTTCGTCCTTATGGTATGTTATTTTTGGGTTTGACTCCGGTGTTTGGTGCAATGGCGAATGCAGAGTTTCGTCTAATGAATTTGGTTTTGTTATTGGTTATTGGTTGTCTTGCTCATATCTTTACGTTTGTGCAGAATGATTATTATGATGTGGAGGTTGATAGGCATTCAACGTATGTGGCGAATCGGCCATTGAGTACGGGTTGCATCTCTTTACGTACTGTGGTTTTGGTCTTTGGTGTTTCGTTTGTTCTTTGTGTGTTGATTGCAGGACTTTTTTTGTTTTCCGTTTTTTCGTTTGTTATGTTGCTGGTAGGGTTTTTGTGTATGACGTTGTATAATAAGTTGAGTAAACGATTTGTGGGGATGGAATATATTCTAGGTTCTGGTGTGGTATGTTTTGGGTTATTTGGTGCATTGACGGTATCGAATAGTATTTCTTTTTTGGTTGTGTTGGTGGTTTTTTTTGGTTTTTTACAGTGGCTTTTTAGTGTGGGGGTAGATTACACTTAGCTC
>JAHJFH010000093.1 GCA_018824925.1 Thermoplasmatota archaeon | reverse complement strand
TACAAAAATATATCCTTTATCACTATCAACAAAAATGATTTTATGATACAACCTACTAAAAATTAAAAATCTCAATGGTGAAATGATATGGATGAAAAAAAAATTAAAAAAGCTGTCAAGCAACGATACACAACCTTCGCAAAAACCAACTCATCATGCTGTTCCACCTGCAACAACGAAAAAAATGATATCATACAACAATCAGAATCCATTGGCTATTCACCACACGACCTAAAAAGCATCCCTGAATCAGCTATCTTAGGATTAGGCTGCGGAAATCCAACGGCGTTAGCCAATCTAAAATCTGGTGAAACCGTTCTTGATCTCGGATCCGGTGCAGGTATCGACGTGTTTTTAGCAGCAAATAAAGTTGGTGAAACCGGTTATGTCATTGGAGTCGATATGACAGAAGATATGATCAAAAGAGCCACCAATATTGCCAAAGAAAACGGATATACTAATGTAGAATTTCGATATGGAGAAATTGAACAACTCCCTATTGAAAATAATACTATTGATGTTATCATTAGTAACTGCGTCATTAATCTATCTCCAGATAAGCTTACCACCTTTAAAGAAGCCTATAGAGTTTTAAAACCAGGTGGACGCATATTGATATCCGATCTTGTAACTGAAGGGGAACTCCCTGAGGAAATCAAAAAGAGTTTTGATGCCTGGAGTGGATGTATTGCTGGTGCTCTCGAAAAACAAACCTATCTTAGCACCATAAAAAAAGCCGGTTTTACAGATATTGAAATTGTGCACCAAAAACGATATACTGAAAAAGAAATAGATCCACGACTCATTGGAAAAATAACCAGCATAAAAGTTCGAGCTATCAAATAACTAAACCCTTTTTATGGCATACAACAAATTTAACATAAAAGGGAAAACAAGGATAACATTTAAATTCTATATTGTAATATAATATATCATTATATCCTCGGGAGGATACGTACATGGAGAAAACTTATATAAAAAAAATATTGGTAATAGGACTATTACTCCTATTCCTACAGGCTAGTGTCATACCTGCACTTAGCATAACCACTGACCAACAAGATGCCATTGCCACTGGCATCACCAATCCACAGCCACAAACCTATCGTACATGGTCAGATAATTTTGACTCTTATGCCACGGGAAGCGCTCTACATGGCCAGGGTGGTTGGGAGTGTTGGGATAATGACCCGGCAACAACACCCTATGTTACCGATGATCAGGCACGAAGTACTCCAAACTCTGTTGATATCGCATGGTTCTCAGGATTCTCTGCAGATATTGTACATCAATTCACCGATATCAACTCAGGTGAATGGATCTTTACCTGCTGGCAATATGTTCCAAGTTCCATGACCGGAAATTCGTTTTTTATCCTAATGAACGACTACCAACATGGTGGCCCCCACAACAACCAAGACTGGTCACTACAAGTACAAGTCAGTTCCAGCCAAGGAACCATCTTTGACTACAACAACGCAGCTGCATCATTACCCCTCATAACTAATCAATGGGTAGAAATCCGGGTAGAAATCGATTTTGAAGCGGACATACAGACCGTCTACTACGGTGGAACACAATTCATCCAAAAAAGCTGGAAAGATGGTGTCCAAGCAGGTGGCGCAAAAAATCTCGCCTGTGTAGATCTCTATGCAGATAGTGCGACCTCAACATCTGTTTACTACGACGATTTTACTCTCGCTCGACCAGAACCTCTATCCTGCAATGCAGATGGCCCCTATGAAGGCATTGTTGATGAATTAATCCAATTCCAGGGAAACGCAAATGGTGGACAACCCCCATATACCTATCTTTGGGATTTCGGCGACAGCGGAACCTCTACTGATGAAGATCCCGTACATGCCTACAACGAACCCGGTACCTACACCGTTACACTCACTGTTACTGATGATGATCAAAACACAGCTGATGATGACACAACGGCTACTATAATTGGTGTACCCCTTCTTGAACTAAAACCTATCCAGGGTGGATTATTCAAAGTCAGTACCATTATCGCAAATAAAGGGAGCGCAGAAGCCACTGATGTCCAATGGACAATCAGTTTATCAGGTGGTGCATTTATTGGTAAAGAAACCAACGGATCAGTCACTATACCCGCTGATGGTCAAACCACAATCACCTCAAGTACAATCATAGGTTTTGGAGCCACAACGATAACCGTATCAGCCACAGTCCCCGAAAGCTCAGCGACAAAAGAACAATCTGGATTTGTTCTACTATTCTTTATCTATATCAAACCTGGTGGCGGATAAACCACCTCCCTCTTTTTTTTTATTTTTTTACTAAAAAAAAATTAATATTCGATTACTAAATTCTCAGTCCATAATAAAATCAATATTAAAAAAAGATAAAGAGTAGATGAATACTACTCTACTATAGAAGAGAAAAAATTACTAGCTGGGTACCTTCCACCGTCTCTGTTGTATCAGCAACAGAAACGCTGATACTTATAGGCCCTAGACCAAGAAACATACCCGTTGAAACGGTTTTCGACTGTCCTGAAGGGATATCCAATGTACAACCCATAGTTTTATCGATTTTTCCTAAAATGCCTCCAGTGATATGAATTTCCCACGGCACATCAACCGCATCAATAGAACCCGTATTGGTTATGGTTGCACTCACACCTAGACCACCGGATATTGAAATATCAAACGTTGTACCACTATCTGCAGTAAATTTTATAACCCAGGCATCTAAGGTTTCCTCAATATAATTACCTGTATAACCAGTTACCACATGGGTTCCATCTACTGCTTGGATCCCACAGTAGCCAACATCCTCAGCTGCATCGGTATCAAACAGTTCCTGCCACTCTAACGTTCCCATGCTATCGGTTTTTATTGTGTAGATATCAGGTAGTGATTCACCCCCATCCATAAAATCCTGTAATGAAAAACCCGCCATCCCGGGTTTGTTGTACGGAACATCCCGCACCGGTGTCGATATCACCATAGGTTTGTTCCCATTCAAGACTAAAAATCAAATAATATAAAGACATTTTTACTATTTGTTCGGGGCTTACAGATTAGCTTTCATCATTT
>JAHJFH010000092.1 GCA_018824925.1 Thermoplasmatota archaeon | reverse complement strand
TGGAATCTTTGCCCATATAGGTGGTTCCTACAACAATGATCGGATGGATCTAACCATTGATAGAACCGCTGAGTATTGTGCCCATAAGCCATTGATAAGAGGTAATATTGCTTTGAATACCGTAGTGAAATTGGAAGTTAGTGCAATCGTTTTGTTTGCAGGTCTTGTTTTTGGGGTTTCAATTTTTTCACCATCTTCTGTCCCAACCACATTTCCTATGTTACGTCCTCTGAGTACTTTAGGTTATATTTTGGGAGGGCTTATTCTCGCATTTGGCTATAACCGATGGAATAAATCAATTATGTTTGTTAATGTCATTGGTCAGTTTTATGCAGGGTTTGTTGTGCTTATGGGGATGTCAATTGTTACGATTTTTAACCCTATTATAGGAATTACTGCACTCATCATTGGTTTAAATGGTATTTATTTGAATATTATTGAGGCGGATATTAAAGATATTGCTGGAGATGTGGTGAATGTTCCAAAAGCATTAGGTGTAAGGATTGAAAATGGAAAAGCATTTCATATTTGGAAATTTTATTTGGTGAATGATGGAATTAAAATCGGGATGTTTTTCCTTATTCTTTATGTATTAGTGTTGGAAGATGCATCACAAAATATTATTTTAATGGCAATTTTATTATTTATGTTAAATTATCTAGTACGGATTTTACTTTTTAAAAACCTTGGAATGGACCGTGAATATTTGAAACGATTCATCGCTGCTCAAGAAATAACTGCGATACTGCTTATAAGCACAATATACATGGTGATAAATCCCTGGATTCCAGTAATATTATTCATTATTGTAGTAGTATGGTTAGTATTATGGAATAAATTATTATGGGGAACCTACCTTCGACCACAAGTATAAAAAAAAGAAAAAAAATGGAGTTGATTAATTTAGCTCCTTGAGTTCACCATAGGATATCGCGAAAACATAGCTTAACGAACCAAAAGGCCCAATAGTAAGCATTCGGTTCAGACCGACATCGCTTATCTGCACTCGTTTTCCGCGGATGACACCAGTACTTGATTTTGTTCCAGTGATTTCTGTAAAATGCAGACGAACCGCTCGGAAAATAATATCATTCCCTTGTTCTTTTACATTCAATACGACTCCTCTAATGATGGTCCATCCGATAATAGGTTTGCCCTGTAGTACTCGTTGTACCGCTTTAAATGAACCATAGGTGCCTGCAAGGATGAGTGCGGGGTGTATCCGCCATTTAAAGACCTGTATCGTGTCCTCTGCGGTATTATTGTCATTATCATAAGCAATAACTTTGATGATATTACGACCACTAATGAGTTTTCGCCATGTGTATTCATAAGGCGCCTGAGAATCAGTAGCTTTCAGAGTACTACCGATATAGAATTCTACTTTCATGATTCCAGAGGTCGCGTTAGCCATTACGGTGATGGTGATAGATCCATAAACAAAGACCGTTCCTGGGAGGTTGATTCTTTTTTGTCCACCGATGTATATACCAGGTTCTCCAGGGTTGGTGATTTCACATGATACATTCCCTGAACCACCGCTACTAGTGGTAAAGGACCACACTTCACCAGTTGCTGAACCGCCATTTCCGTCTGAAGATATGATGTACCAGAAATACGTTGTCGATGGGGATAAATCAGGATCATAGGTTACTTCCGGCTGATTATTAGTAACTTGTCCAGGAGGATTGTTTATGCCAAAGAAGACATCGTATTCACATGCATCGCCATCAGGGTCACCACCATCCCAACTTAGGATAGCCGTGGTCGATATGTCGGTTGCTCCATCTGGAGGTGAGGGGTTACTGGGGATGTTTGGTTGTTGGTTAATAATCTTGAAATGAAGCTGGTTCGATTGGTTTTGATTACCGCTTGTATCATTGGCCCAGATAAAGAGATAATAATCCCCGATTTGGTCGTAGGATTGGTTAAGATAGGCCATATAGGTTTTATTATCGTAGATCATGGAAAAGTTCTGTGTGGTAGCATCTGGGTAGGTTATGTTGACCTTGACGAGATTTACCGCAATGTCATCAGTGACTTCACAGGTTATATTTACCGTTCCTACGCGTGTTTGGGTTGTTGGTGTTACAAGAGCGTTTGTTATTACGGGTGGTACCTCATCGGCTAGTATTTCTGGATTATCAGCGATTACGCTGGAAATTCCAGTGCCGATGAATAGGAGGACGACCGTAATTCCTATGAGTTTTTTA
>JAHJFH010000010.1 GCA_018824925.1 Thermoplasmatota archaeon | reverse complement strand
TTTTTTGTCTCAATATTGATTGCTATTCTTGCCTATGGGAGTTCCATCCTCCTTAACATTTATCCTGATCCCCTAGTACTCATCCTCATTGTTATCCTTGCTGGTAGTCTCTCTGGCATCATCTTGGCAGTTCTCACCATTGGTATCATATTTATTGTGTTTAAACGGGGATATGATCCTGATAATATCACTGGACCTGCACTCGCAACTTTTGGCGATATAATTACCATCCTCTGCATCTTTGGAAGTGCGATCCTTATAGGAGGAATCACATGATATATAGTTGGAAAAAAATCGTACTCACTAGCATTCCGCTTCTCACGATAACCGCAATAATTGAGATTATCGCGGGTCAGATCCTACAAGGAAACATAGAAACACTCTATATGCTCCCTATTTTTCTCATTTCTATACCCGTTGTCAATAGCGTGGGTGGTAATATTGGTAGTATTCTTGGAGCCCGACTTGCGTCAGGATTACATGTTGGGACCATAAGCTATAGTATCAAGGATAAAACCATGCATATAAATTTACTTACCTCTGTTCTCATGGGAATCATAACGTATACTGCTTTAGCGATACTTATTTATTTTATATCCTATTTTGGGGGTGTAAATATGGGTACGGGGCTTCCAGCATTTATGGGTATTATTATTGGCACCGGTGTAGCATTAGTGGTTGTTATTTCTTTTATTAGTATTTTAACCGCATTTCTTGCTTATAAACGTGGTCTTGACCCAGATGACATGGTCGCACCGGTAGTAACTACTTTTGGGGATACTTTAGGGATCATTATATTATTTCTTATGATTGGAGCCATTGGGGCATGAAAGAAAAAAACCATAAACGTAGAACCATTTTTGGCCGATTACAAAAAACTCCAAAATGGCAGGCAGAAGAGTTTTCCGAAATCGAGTATAAACCTACAACCGTAAAAGAACTACTTACTGAAATGAAAGACATATCAGAACTTATTATTGATCTTGCCTACTCAGCAATAGTTTTTGATAGCGATGAAATCGCTGAGGAAGTCAAATACCTGGATGTTCGTATGGATAAACTCAATTATGATATTCGTATGATGGCCATGATGGCTGCTCGAACAAAAGAGGATGCTGAGCAGCTCGCAGGAATCCTACAAATTGCAGAAGCTGCTGAGAGCATCTCAAACGCAGCTGGTGATATTGCTAATCTGCTTTCTTTAGAAGAAAAAACTCGACCAATTCTTCCAAAAATATTGAAAAATGCAGATGAAAAACTTTTTCGTCTTGAAGTCTCAGAAAATTCATCCGCCTGTAATCGTCAAATCGGCCAAATACGTATTGAATCAGAAACTGGTATGCGGATTATAGCGATTAGAAGAAGTAATTGTTGGATCTATAATCCTCAATCAGATATTAGTCTGAAAGCAAAGGATTGGCTTATTGTTCGTGGGACAGATGAGGGATTTATTGATCTCAGAGATTTTTTAAGCGGTAAAACGGGGGGATTAGAATAATGGATAAAACTGCAGAGGAATTGGTCCTTGAAATTAAAGAAAAATCTGAGCTCATGGTTGATCTCGCTTATTCATCTGTTTTATATGACAATAAAACCCTTGCAAAAGAGGTATATGAGCTTGAAAACGCTGTAGATAATCTCTACTATAATCTTCAAAAACGTGCGTTGGAAGATGTAAAAAATCAAAAACACAGTATTGAAGATGCACTCACCCTTCTAAGGATCGCCCGGGCAGGCGAACAAATTGCTGATGCAGCACAGGAAATCGCTGATGTAGAGCTTCGAGATGTTGAGCTTCATCCAATTCTAAAAGAAAGTATCCAGGACTCAGATGTAATATTCACACGGGTTGTCATCGAACCAATTTCAATTCTATGCAATAAAACCCTCGGTGAACTTAAATTAGCTAGTGAAACAGGGATGATTATTATTGCTATGCGTCATGAAAATCGATGGTTATATAGTCCACATAAAAAAACAAAAATCGATCCGTATGATGTACTATTTGCAAAAGGTCCTGAGGATAGCGCACAACATTTACAAGATCTCGCTCAGGGAAAAACTCAGGAGATATAGGTATCAATTTAGTAATCGAGCGCCAGCTTCATCGATTGTTGTCACATAAACAGGACCAAAAGAACATAATCGTTGACAGAGTTCTTTTGTATCACCTATCGCAAAAAGTGAATTTCCCAACATACACTGACTTGATCTTCCAATATCCTTAATAGAATCAATTGCCTCTTTTATTCGAAGTGGGAGTAATCCTGTTTGTTGAGAAAACCAATAGGATACATTGAAAAAGGTATCAAGAGTTGGTGATTGAACCATTTTATCAATGGCTTGCCGACCAGCGTTTTGTATACGATGAAGATACGACTCATTTTGTAGTATTGATTTCGTATGAATTTTTTTATCCATAACACAAAGTACTACTTGATATGATCCAAGGATATGCTCAATAACACCCCATGGAGGAAGTCCTGCTTCCTTTCGGATTTCGATACCCCCAAAACTACTTGCGATAACATCTCCAAGACCAGTGTGTAATGTGACTTCTGCGTAATGTGCTGCTTCAATCGCAGCTGAAGCGGGTTTGTTAAGAAGTTTTGCGACAGCTAAGGAGGTGCTTAATGCTCCAGCTGCGCTCATACCAAAACCCTGGCCAGTAGGTAAATCAAGTGTTGTATGAATCTCTAAAGAAAAAGGCTCATTGTCTAGGAGATGCTGCACGGCAAGGGTTGTTACGGGGGCTGCACGTAATTTTTTATTGATATATACGGTTATTTTTTGTTGTACGTCTATGTTTAGTATTACTGTAGATGTGGCTCCAAGTGTGATTGAAAAACCAGCTCCTCGTGATCCACATGATTGAATATTATAGTTATTTATTATGGGTTCAAAAAAACCAGATATGTGACCCGGTGCAAATGCTTGGTATTGTGTATTCATGAGGGATTATTACTCCTTTAGATTGTCAAGGATTATCTGGGCAAGGTCACTTTTTTTTCCGGTATGCTGTGAATATTTTCTTGATGCGTGGTATATGCAGATGGTATTGTCTGTACTTCCAATACCTGCAATAGTATTTCCGATTACCATTTGTAGGTTATTGTTTTTTAACAGGTTTTGTGTTGCTTTTTCTAAGGTGTTTTTGTTGGCTTCTAGTTTGAAGGCTATAAGTTTTGCTTTAGGAGCATTTTTTCGAAGTAGGGGTAGTAATTTTTGGTTGGGCTTAAGGTGGAGTGTGAGGGTTGGTTGTCCAGATTTTATTTTTCCAGGTACTGGCTGTGGATGATAGTCAGCGATAGCTGCGCATACAATTATGGTGGTATATGATGTTAATTTTGTTTTTTCGATGAGGGTTTTAAGATCTTGAAATGTGTGGTATCTTGTTGTAGGTATGTAATCGGGTATGGTGGTGGGGCTGTTGCCATACCAGAGGGTTACCGATGCACCGCGTTCATATGCGGTGGTTGCTATGGTAGAGGCGGTTTTTCCTGAGCTTTTTGAGGTTATGATTCGTATATCATCGATTGGTTCTGCTGTTGTGCCACCAATTATGAGTATGTTTTCATGGGTGAGATCGTGTTTGCTAAGGATTCGATATACCTCAGTAAGTATGTGGGGTGTGTTAGGCATTTTTGCTTTGTGTTCTACGATGTTAGGAGGTATGACGTGTATTCCGATTTTTTTGCAGTGTTGTATGTTGGTTTGGATTATGGGGTGTTGATACATGGATTGATGCATTGCAGGGATAAGCAGTATTGGTATTTTGGATCCTATAGCGGTTGTGGCAAAGGTTGTTACCGTGGTGTCATCAATGCCGTGGATAATTTTTGAGAGGGTGTTTGCTGTACAGGGGGATATAATGAGTAGATCAATGGGTTCTTGTATCATGCCGCAATAGGTGACATGTTCTGTTTGTCCGGTGAGGGTTATGATTGGTTTGTGGGATGTAGCAAATTCGAGGGCATTGGGATGTATTATTTTTGTTGCATTTGGTGTCATTAGGGGGATAACATCAGCGCCATGTCGTATTAATTCACGGGCTAATTGTATAGTATTTACTGCAGCGATGCTTCCTGTTACTGCTAATGCGATGCGTTTTTTTTTTAATTTGGAGCTGCTTGTGCCTCGAAGTTCACATGCGGGATGCATGATATTCGACCACATCGCTTAAAAGAAGAGGGTATTTAGGTTTTATCGTACTACCAGAACTGAGCGGCTGGCATGGCGTACGACTTTATCTGCGACGCTGCCAAGGAGGAATCGACCTTCTTTACCATAGCCTTTGTAGCCTACAATGATGATATCGATCTCATATTTTTTTGAGGCGAGTAGGATTTCGTCTGCGGCGTCTCCGGATTCAACGACTACTTCTGTTTTTGCTACGTGGGATTCAATTCTGTTGGCGACTTTTTGAAGGTTTTGCATCGCTTTTTCTTTAAAACTTCCTGATTGTATGATTGAGCTTAGGTCAATGGTGGGAAGTAACATATTGGTAAAGCTAGAATCCACTAATTCTCCTGGGATGACGGTTAGGATAATTATTTCATCTTCTTTTGCGGCACATTTCAATGTCATTTCAAGGGCTTTTTCTGATGCTTCAGAACCATCATAGGCCATTAGTAAACGCTTCATTGTAATCAGTGGGGTGGTAACGATAATCATCCTAAAAAACGTTTGTGTCATAGATTCATATCATAGAATTAGGGAGTGGGGTTACCGACAGAGATAATCGATGAAATGTGCAAGTTCTAATCCTTGATCCCAGTGCATGATTAAATTTCCTTTGGTGCTTTGATCAAGTTTTGGAAGGCGATTGTGCAGTATGCGTGCTCGTCCCTCTAATCCCTCTATTTCGAGGGTGAAGATGCGCCAGCTATCTCCTCGATGATTTTTCAGTCGATATGCATAGATGGGGAGTGTTTTGGTTTTTTCACAGTTGTTTTGCATTTTTTCTGCTTGTTGTTGGAGTTTACCGTTCATAGTGCTGAAATGGAGGGTGTCTGTGATACTGGTTTTTATTTCGACAAGAAAGCTTATATCTCCTCGTATAGCGACAAGATCAACGCCAAAAGAACCTGCAGCTCGTACGACGATAAACGGACGGTCAATGATACGGTAATAGTGGTCACGAGCTACTGCTGATAAAGACGTAGTGACTTTGGATAAAGTTTTTTTTTCTCCTTCGAGAATATTTTTGAGTTCTCGCTCGTATGCACTGCTCATAGGCAAAAGGTAAAATACTGTTAAATCTTATAATACATTTGCTAGATGGAATGTTTAGTGAAACACGTATAATCTAGTTTAGAGGCCGTATGAAAAAAGATATTCTGGTTAAGGAGGCAATGAAGACGAATCCTTTGATGGTTGCCCCTACTATCAGTGTTTTTGATGCGGCTAAACTTATGAAAAAAAGAAAATTGGGTAGTGTTATCGTTGTTGAGAATAAGCAACCTGTTGGTATTCTTACTGAGAGTGATATTCTTCGGAAGGTTGTTGCAGAGGGATTGAATGCTTCTGAGATTCTTGTTTCTGATGTGATGAGTACCCCGATTATTGTTACTGATCCCTTTATCTCTATTGAAGAGGCGATGAAAACGATGGGTCGGTGTAATATTCGACGACTCCCCATTGTTGAGGCGGGGAAGTTAACAGGGATCATTACCCATCGGGATATTACGCGGATATCTCCGATGTTATATGAGATTTGTCGGGAATGGCCTGGTATGGGTGAGGGAGATAAATCCTCGCTTGTTGATCAGATATTTTCTGGTAAATGTGAGGATTGTAGCACGCTATCAACGACGTTAAAATTGATTGATGGTCGTTTGTTATGTGAGGATTGTATTGATGCCTTAAAATATCAATAGATTGATACCCCATTTTGGTATTATAGGTGATGGAACTATGAAAGTAAAGGATATAATGACCACCGATATTATTACTGTTGATAAAGATGAGGATTTATCACATGTGTTGTCATTAATGAAAAAGCATGACATCACAAAAATACCGGTATTGGAGGAGAAACAACTTGTTGGAATTATTACTGATAGTAAAATTGCGCATAAACTTGGGAGTGTGCGACACCGTGAGGTTTCTACAGCACGGTTTCATGCATCATCGGTTACGGAAAAAAATGTGCCAGTTGTTTCACCATTAGAGGAGATCAATAACATTTTACGTATGGTTGGAAAACCAGGACCAACTATGCTTCCGGTTGTTGATGCGAATAAATATCTTATCGGTGTGCTAACAAAAGCAGATTTTCTTCATTTAGTTACAAGTAAAAAACCTGTAGGGGAGATTATGCAGAAAAATCTTCGTATTGTTGCACCGGGGGATCGCGTTATTCATGCTCGTCGTATTATGGTTGATGATAATGTTGCTCGAATACCGGTTGTGGAACAAGGGATCCTTGTTGGTATTGTTTCTGATTTTGAAATCGCGTTGGCATTCGCCTCCTTGAAAGATTCATTTTCTGTTCCGCGGCAAAAACATCGGTTAGATGAAATGTTGGTTAAAGATGTAATGAAAACTTCGGTAATTTGGACGACAAAAACGGTGAATGTTGCTGAGGCGGCAAAAATTATGCTTAAATATAGTGTTGGTGCACTTCCAATTGTTGAGGATGATAAGCTAATTGGTATTGTCACACGAACTGATCTTTTAAAGACGATTGTTCAGTAAAGATATTTAAGTATTTTGACTGATTACACTACGACATGGCATACCATATTGCCTCTGATGATCGTATTATACAAGCGATACGTCGTGTTTTCAAAAAATATCGTCAAGTTTCGTCCCAAACACGATTAAAAACCCTAGTTGAAAAAGAGCTACAAACAAAAAAAAAGAATTTTCAAGTAACTGGTGCCCGCCTTCGCTTACTTATTTTTCTTCACAGGTTAGCTGATGTTGAAATACATACCCGAGAGGGTGATCCACGGAAAATACTCACGCGATGCCCTGTTTGTACAGGATCATTAACCCGTGTTAAAAATCAAACCATCTGGGGTGGTGAGGTCACTCTTGAGTTTCGATGTAAAAATTGTGGGTATTGGACAGGGAAGAAAAAACGCATTCCAACCCGGTATGTTTTCCATAAAAACACATCAAAATAACTCCCGAGAATATATCTGGTTATTCTATTTAATCATGTGAATAATGTTTCATTCAATTCTGGTTTAACATAGATATTATTGTTGGAATAATGAATTGTTAATTGTTCCTGGGCAATATTCAGTTTTCAAATTATCCAAGATATTTTATATTGGAAATAGTTAATGATGCAATAAGTCATTAAAGACCTAGTTCGTAACCGATGTATATATCAAAGAAATTTATGCGAACATCCTTTTGATAAAGAGTGTTTGCTGATTCGTATTTTTTCTTCATCCAAATGTTTAAATAAGCTATATTTAATAATAATATTAGATTATTATGAGACGAGGTCATACATATAAAAAATCTATTTTTGCATTCCTTGCAGCAGCCCTCATTACCATGACTACCTATGGCACTTTAGCTGCACCGCATCAACAAACAACACTGGTGCAAGAGCCCTATCTAGAGACCACTGACACAACAACCTATGAACGGTTTAATGTTATTCCCAAGATGGCAGCTCAAAGTCCATCTGCGATTACCGTTTCAGATTCCAACCCCTACTATGCGCTTATCGCAACACCCTTAGCATTGTTTTATAATGAACTAGGGGAGCAACATGTCGTCCCCTTGTATATAAAA